>NZ_JAUBPB010000172.1:0-1288 GCF_036700545.1 Microcoleus sp. SVA1B4 | reverse complement strand
GGCGGAAGGGCTGTGGTGACGTTTACAGGTAGGTCGGTAAAACTCAAAGACGGAATGTTGAGATTTCCCCTAGGCAGTAAGGTTAAAGCGTGGTTTGGTTTAGATGCGTTTTACTTGCCTATGCCTTCTAATCTTGATTTCAAGGAGATTCGAGAATATCGCATTCTTCCTCGAAACGGCTGCTTCTACCTAGAATTTGTCTACAAAACTACTGAAGTCCAATCAGATGTAGACCCTGCCAGATGCTTGATGATTGACCACGGTATCGATAATTGGCTAACTTGTGTGAGCAACGTTGGTACAAGTTTTATTGTCGATGGTAAGCATTTAAAATCTCTCAACCAAGGTTACAACAAGCAAGTTGCATTTCTGATGAATGGGAAAGCTAACGGATTTTGGTCTAAAAGACTTGCCAGTATAACCGAGAAACGAAATCGTCAGATGAGAGATGCCGTCAACAAGGCAGCCCGGAAGGTAATTAATCATTGTTTAAACAATCAAATAGGAACGGTTGTATTCGGATGGAATAAAGGACAAAAAAATTCTGCCAATATGGTTCGCAAAACTAATCAAAAGTTTGTGCAAATCCCTACGGGCAGATTGAAAGATAGGATTGCTCAACTGTGCGAGCAATACGGTCTGAGATTTGTTGAGACTGAGGAGTCTTATTCGTCGAAGGCTTCGTTTGTCGATAATGATTTGCTACCTACAATCGGCGAGAAACCCGAAGGGTGGCTTCCAAGTGGCAAACGAATTAAGCGTGGCTTGTACCGAACTGCACAGGGCTGGCTAATTAATGCAGATTGTAATGCCTGCGGAAATATTGGTAGAAAAGTAGCGGTGATGCTTGGACTCGCTCTAAGCGGAATCAGTAGGGGTGAATTGACAGCACCTTTAAGACAGAAATTGTGGTCTTAAGAATCCTCGTCGCTTCAGCGCGAGGAGTGTCAATATTAATTCTCCTTCTGCGGTTCTTTCTAATCTCAAGTCGGGATTTGCCAATGCTAGGATATCGAATTGTTCGCCTGTGACAAAAAGGGCGATCGCATTTGGCAATTCTATAGAGATTGTTTCTGGTTCAGTAAATATTTGTACCATCTTCAATTCCAGTTTTTTTTAGATTGAACTCGGCAACAAGAAAAAATTAAAGGGCCCTCGCACGGGGTGGGGCGGGTTTACGAGATTGTGTGTTTTAGGCAATTATTATCGGTGAACCCGCCCCTTGTATCTTAAAAGAGTGCGTCAGTCGATCGCCACGTCATTGATTCGATCATACCGACAATCAGGC
>NZ_JAUBPB010000076.1:20219-31884 GCF_036700545.1 Microcoleus sp. SVA1B4 | reverse complement strand
CCCGCCCGTCCAAAAAGGACGGGCGGGACGCCCATCCCACAAACTTGTGGAAGTTATTTAATTCTCATTCCTTAGAAAACGAGCAGTGTCCGGGATTTAACGGATGGATTTTCAGCAAAGAAGGGGAAGCATCCCCCTCTCCCAATCTCTCAATCTTTGCCTTCCTAGCTCCACATTCCTATACTTTGGGGGTCGCGTTCTGGATACCTAGAAATAGGAAAATGATTACTTATTTCTGTTGAGTCATATTGCTTTAATGGCTCATCTATATCGGTTTGAGTTGAGCTATCTACGGCGTAGTTTTGCACGGTGTCTGATCTTTCGGCAGCGGCAGGAAGGGCTTTTTGTTCTTTGATTTCAGGTTCGAGCGGAATGAACTCCAGACGCATTCTAAGTTTTCCTTTTGTCCAGTCTTTGCCAGCACGTAATAGCTCGCAATCCAGACCGTCTGAAAATAATTTTTCGTCTACCAATTTCGCCTGCATAATTGCCATAAATTCGCTGACTTTGAATGTACATTGATACATCAAAGCGCTGGTCGGGGCAGACACAACATCGTCTTCTTGGGGAAATATTGGCGATTCGTCCATATTAATTGTCCTTATTTTAATGAAGGAAGTTCGGCAACGGATTATGTAACGGATGTAACGGATGTAACGGATGTGAAGAAGACCGAAGTTATAAGAAGGAAGAGGGAGTTAATTATTAGAATCTCGCTGGTTGAGTAAGGTGGGAATTGCCCACCCTACAAGCGGAGATGATATTAATCCCGATTCTTTGACTTATCCTGTTCTTCTGTGGCTGATTGGTGGATCAGGAATTAGAAAAACCAACCGTAGGAATGTAAACCTTTGCCTAACAGATTAACGCCTAGATAGCAAATCCAAACTACCACAAAACCTGTGGCTGCTAAAATTGCTGGGCGTCTTCCCTGCCAGCCACGAGTAATGCGGGCGTGCAGGTAGGCAGCAAATACTAACCAAGTAATTAGCGCCCAAGTTTCTTTCGGGTCCCAACTCCAGTACGATCCCCAAGCTTCGTTAGCCCAAACCGCACCGGCAATAATGCCAACTGTCAGTAAGGGGAATCCTAAACCGATGATGCGATAGCTAATGTTATCAAGAGTTTCTGCTAGATTCAATCGCTGGGGCGAGAGAAGTTCTGCGGTTTGAGTTGGGGCGGTTGATGCGGTTTGAACGGTTGCTAATTCGAGGACTGCGGTGGTTCCCAAACCGTTATTGTTGGAGTTGAAAGAGGGTTCGCTGAAAACTAATGCGCTGTCGGCGCTGGTTTCTGCATTTTGAGGTTCGGGGTTTTGAGGGCGTTGGAGGCGGTAGTTGCCGTTGCGGTTGCTGTTGGTGCCGAAGGAACTACCGGTGAGTTCGATTTTTTGGCCGCGGGTGACGATTAAAAAGGCGATCGCCAGTAGTGCTCCTACCATTAAAGTTGAGTAACTGAGCATCATGACGCTAACGTGCATCATCAGCCAGTTGGATTTGAGGGCGGGTACTAGGGGCTCTGCAGATTGCATGGTTGCGGGCAGAGTCAGGGCTGCAAAGGCGGATATTGCCATTGCTACGGGGGATGTGGCTACTCCTACTAAGCGGGAACGACTCATGTTTTCCGCGACTAGGTGGATGGCGGTGATTCCCCAAACTAGGAAAAATAGGGATTCGTAGAGATTGCTTAAGGGGAAGTAGCCGGCTTCTATCCATCGAGAACCGAGTAAAGCGGCGATGGATAGGTTGGCGACGGCCATTCCTGCAGTTCCTAGGGCCCCCAGGTAGGGAATGCCGGGGAATGCTGCGCCAACCCAGTAAATGAGCATTGTGGAGAACAAAACGGCAAAGGAGATGTTGTCCAGCCAGTTCTGGAGTACGACCAGATCCATAAAAATTACTCCGGTAGTGTTTTTACTTATTTTTGCTAACTAGATCGATCGTACTGGGGTTGGGCAGTTTTGGGTTTGGGATTTTGAATTTTTGTGGCAATTATGAGTGATTGGCGGTTGTTGAGGTACGGGCGGGCGATCGCGCGGACGCATCAAACAAGCTACTATTGACCCACCAGACGAGTGTCACCCCGTCAATCCATTTTAGATTTTAGATTTTAGATTTTAGATTTTAGAGGCGACCCCACGGGTAAATGCGGGGGCTTGAGGATTTTCGATTTGAGATTTTGGATTGATTCCACGGATAAATCACGTGGCGGGTATCACCTTTGAAATTCGCTTGTCAAGTCATGTTTGTTGATTCTGGCTGACGGATTGAGGTTGGACGAGTTGAAAGTAAGGAAACACGGAATGCTGATGGGCGAAATTCGATCGCCGATTAACAAAATTAGGACTTACGCGCGGGGGGCCAGAAACCGGGTTTTTTTAGGAAAATCCTTCGTTCGTACTCGAAGATTAAGTAAAAAACCCCGTTTCTTGGTCGGGAGTGCGTCTAGGACTGAAAATATAGGATGTTTTTTGATCTGGGGCTATCTGGAATCCTTTAGAATTGATTGAGCTGATTACCCATTTGCTGTTTTTGCAACCAGGAAAAAAACGGAAGCCCCCGACAATCGTTGTGGAGACTCCCCAAATTTTAGACCAAAGCTCAACCTCCGAGATTTATCAAGGCGAGTCAATTCTAAAATCTAAAATCTAAAATCTAAAATCGACTGAGGGTTCGAGCAGTTGCATAGGTTAGAGGAGATGTTGGGTTAATGCGTCGAGATTCAATATTTTACAAGTTATTTCAAGAAGCTCCGACGCTGCTGTTTGAGCTATTGGAAGAGTCACCATCGAATGCGGAACAGTATCGATTTGACTCCGTGGCGGTGAAGGAACCGAAGTTTGAAATTGATGGGGTGTTTTTGCCACCTGATGCTGAGCCTGGAGTTGTATATTTCTGTGAGGTGCAGTTTCAGCGGGATGAATTGCTTTATGAGCGATTGTTTGGTGAGTCGTTTTTGTATTTTTATCGCAACCGTCAGCGATTTACAGATTGGGAAGCGGTGGTAATTTATCCGAGTCGATCGACTGAACAATCAGACACGCATCCGTATAGATCGCTCTTGAACTGCAATCAGGTGCATCGGGTATATTTGGATGAGTTGGGGGAGATTGAACAGTTGCCGCTGGGGGTGGCGCTGATGGCTTTGACGACGATCGACGAAGCGAGTACGCCGGAAGTGGCGCGATTGTTGCTGGCGCGATCGCAGCGGGAGGAATCTGAGGCAGCGAGTCGCGCCATAATAGAGATGCTGACGACAATACTGGTTTACAAGTTTACAAGTTTGAACCGAAGGGAGGCAGAGGCGATGTTAGGAATTACGCTTGAGGAAACTCGGTTTTATCGGGAAGCTAAGGAAGAAGGCCTTGAGCAAGGCATTGAACAAGGCATTGTGCAAGGCATTGTGCAAGGCCGCGAACAAGAAGGAAGAGCCTTGATTTTACGTCAGTTAAATCGCCGTCTGTTAAATCGGCGAGTTGGAACATTACCGGAATCTATCACCACTAGAATTGCTGATTTGTCGATCGAGCAAATTGAAACTCTAGCAGAGGAATTGTTAGATTTTCAGTCGATCGAGGATTTAGAGGTTTGGCTGGAGAATTTGCCGCAGGGAGAGTGATACGAGGTTAGGAATTGCAATTGAGGGGGCGATCGCGCCATTTACGCGCACAAACACATCAAACGTACTCCCCCTCTACTTCCTGGGTTTTGGGGTTCTTTTGGTGCATCCGCCGTTGCTGAGAGGATGTTAAGGGTGCAATCGGGGATGATTCCGGCGGATTAGAAGCGGATTGATGATGGTGGAAGATGTTTTGGGCGATCGGACTCGCAGACTTATGTTAAATTAGACCTCTTGCAAAAAATAGCTAAGACGGGCTCTCCGGCCCATTCCACAAGAAAAGATGATTTTTGTGGGATGGGCCGGAGAGCCCGTCCTTTAATTGCATTAAAAGGACTTTTGCAAAAGGTCTATTTTCCTGTAGTTTCAGTCCCTCACAGTACCTCCGGCGAACGACTTCTTTTTAAAGCAATAGATAATTGCCTCAATCGTTCGCTAACTTCTAAATTCGATTCTTGTGACTTCAAGTTATCAGGTATTTCAGCAAACAGAAGTGGATTTCCCTGCAACCACTCATTGAGAGCAACGCCAGTCCAAGTACCTTCTTTGTCTCGGAAACTATCAACTAAACCCTTTAGTTCTTGAATACAGTATGACTCAAAACCAGCCGCACTGAAAATTGCATAAATTAAGTATTCTTCAAACGCACTAATATCATTTCCTACCTCAAAAACTACAGCTTCTTCTTGTGGCGATTTTATGTCATTAGAAAAATCTCCCACTATTTGCGCTGCTACCCCAGCAATTTGTGTTGCTATTCCTGTAACTCCTAATACTTGTTGCCGAATCTCCGGATTAAATAGTAAATCTGAACCATATTTTACATATTTTTTGAGAACCCTAAATGCAGCTTCTTCCCCACTATAGTAGTTATCAATAATTTCAATATCTACCCCTAAAGTTTTGATTATTTTATTTCGAGTATCACTATTAACTGGGCCGCGAATCAGCGCTTCAGCAACTGGACGCGCAAAGCGTAAAAATAATACGCTTAAGCTATTCTCTAGTTTGGCTAAAAAATATTCCTCTGAATTTTCAATGAGCCTGGGTTTTACTTGATTACTTTCCCATAATAAACTTGTCATATATTCAACTAATTTTAATGCTTCATCCTTAAGTTCTAAAGCAAGTTGATGAGCAATTGCAGAGAGAAGCTTACTAATATCACCGTACAAATCATCACGCCAAGCAAAATTGGCTTTCATGCGGTCAAACTCTGGATTGGAGTTAGCAAGAAAGATAGTATCTTTCTTTTTAAATGTTTCCTCCCTAAGTTTCTGCATTTCATTGTCAACGATTTGTAAATATCGTTCTCTAAATTTTTCTATTTGAGTGAATGACTTAGCATTAGAACTATCTAAGGATTTGTTTACAACAGAATATTCATAGTATTTTTGTAAATCAGCTTTGATTGTTTCCCATTTTTGATTCCACCATTCTGTAAATAAAACCCGCCGATTATTTTCTTCAAATAGCTTGGCTTCTTCAGGATTTTCTGGATACTTTTTGCTGACTGTAATATAAATCTGTTCAGAATTGCTGAAAATCTTATTGATAGACGCTTCGCATCTTTTCTTTAAAATTGAGACACGCTCAGTGTTGATATAGTTAAATATTTTTTCCTTAATTTCTGGAATTCCAGTACCATTTTTATTCAGAGTTTCTTCATCGGTAATTCCAGTCAGTCTCTTCAACTGAGCTTCGATATTACTTGCATCCCCAATCTCTAACTTAGTCGGTTCTCCTGCTAAACCATTCAAAATTAGATAGGCTCCGGCTGAACCATATACAATGCGTTCAGGTGGAAGCTTTGCACGCTTTAACCAGTCTTGAGATGCTTCTTCTATATGTGTTTTAAGCGCCTCTGCACTACCTAATGAATCAATCCGACTTAAAAATACAAAAAGCTTATCAGCAACGGTGACGTTTTTATCGCCAAGTTCGGTAAACTTGATTATTTCTAGTTCCTTTTCTCGGAGGCTAGTAAACCGCTGTACCAATATCACCGCATCACAGTCAGAGAGCATTGCTTGTGCTTCGTCAACGTGCTTTGCTAAACCTGAATCTAAACCGGGAACATCATAAAAAACAATTCCTTCAGCCTGAGCAAGCTTGTTAGTATAAAGTCTCGCCTCTAAAACAGCGTGAGCATACTTTTCATCTGCTACATACTTCTTGAGTGGTTCTCTAATATCTTCGAGTCTAGTAAAGGGAAAAGTCAGATTACCTTCTCTTCTTACCTGTTGTAAAGTTATTTCGTTTGCTCGTATAGTATTTAGGTCTTCTTTCGCCCCAACTTTCTCCAGTTCCTTGAGTAAGTTGATAAACTCTTCTTCGGTTCTCGCTTGTACTTCCAGCCTTTGTTCAGACTCGTTTTCAACTGAATAAATTTGTGTTGTTGTAAATGTGCATCTGCCTCCCTTTGCTGGAAGTAAATCACATTGCAACCAAGCATTAATGAATGTGCTTTTTCCGGCTTTTTCTAGCCCGACAACAGCGATGCGAAACTCGCGCTTTTTGAGTCTTTCAAGTTGGCGGCGAGTAGGTTCTGCTTCTTGTAAAAGTACCTCTTTTAATCGAGCCGGAACTTCAGCCTGGGGTAACATAGCCAAGTTAAGCGCGTGTCGCTGCACGTTGAGAGCGTCGCTAAGACGAGCCTCATAGTAAGAAGATGCTGTTTTCCAATCCATTTTGGGGTTCCTTAAATGCGGTTAAAGTTTTCTAAGCCAGATAAATTTCTAAGACAAGCGTATTTTTGAATAATACGCTGTCCATAGTTGGGTAGGTTTCTTTTTAATATGTAAGGGCTTTCTTTGTCAATCATTTCTTGCCCCTGATTGATATCAATCCTAATATAAACTTCTCGGTTACTATTAGTTGGAATGTCTTCATTTGTTGCCATTTCTAAAACTAGCTCTTTTGAAGCAGCGTTTTCAACATCTGTGCATAGAAAATACGAGGCGTTATCTATAAGCGTTTTGAGGTCAGAGAACTCTAGACTGTTATCTGTAAAACTATTGGGACGCTTATCTCTTAAATCAATGATTACAGATGCTGGAACAACAAGACATAAAGCAGCAGTAATTGGTTCAGGAGGTGGTGACGGCAAAGAATCAGGTTGCCGATTTCTGGCATTACCTCTTAGGTTTTGCTTACGGTTATTTCTGTATTGGATACAGGCAAAGACTCCAACCAATAGGCTGCCTATAAACACAAGCCAAACAACTGTTTGCATATCTGGATTGTTAGGATGATTTAGTTTAGTCATTCTTTGGTTCAACCAATTTTGCTTAAAATAATGATCAAACGTATTTGGTTTTTCCATTAAAAGTTGATCGCCAGCAATCCTTTCATCGTCATTTAGTGAAGCATTCTTGTTGATACCAGTAGCAGTACATATGTCGTCTGCTGTTGATTTTTCTGCTTCAAGCAATATATGTATTACCTTGTACAAAACTCCCTTGTTTTCATTTGCTACCTGGGGGTAAACCAGCTCCCAAACGTCTTTATACAGTGTTTCTAGATGCTCATTTGCCACTTGAATTTTAATCCTCATTTTTTAAGAGTTTTCCTAATAAACCAAATTCTTCTGCTAATTCTTGGGCTTTTCGTTCCATAGGTTGCCAAACATTTTTTTGCTTTTCATAATCTAAAGTTATTTCTTGGTGAGCTTTATCTAGTCTAGCTTGATAACGATCGAGAATATCATTTTGAGTTTTATGTACCTCTTTTTTTAAACAATCAATTTGTTCTAGCAACCAACTGGCAATTTGTTTAACTAGGTCTGGTTCAGCTAATTTTACCTGACTATCCCAGTTTTTTAATAAATTCTCTGTGCTAGGAATTGTAGCATTATCGCTACATCGTGCTTCGTATTTGGGAACTAACCATAACCAGTGCCAAAAACTTCTACTCTCTTCCTCCCAATTGCCTTCTGTAATTGAAACACCAGATTCAAAACTTAAACTAATAAATGAAAGTTCTTTTTTAACTCGTATCAGTTGGGAATCAGGAAACCTGATTATTATGTGGGGTGCTTCTTTATTTGCTCCTTTTTCTAAATGGGATAAATGACAATTGAAAAGCTCGACCACGGCCTGGTACATCCTCTCTATTTCCTGATTAGAGATTTGTTTTAAAATATCTTTCATTACCAGATTCAAATGCTTAGACAAGTCGTTTAAGGCTTGATTTAGTAGTTCGAGATTTTTTTTATCCTCATCTGTTCTTGCTTCTCTTATTTCACCATCTCTAGCAGCAGACCCAGTGTAGCCTAAGTTTATTAGTCGTTTGAGGTTGCTTTCTAGAAGTTGTACCTGTGAATCATCTGCTTTTTTTAAATTTGGGTTTTTTACCAGTATCTGTCCCTTCTCCAAAGATTCTGCTACTGATTCTAAAACTTGATTTATTCCTCTACTTAATTCTCGGCTCCATCCATAAAGGGGGTATAATTTTTCTCCTAATTCCTTATAAGGTTCAACATCTTGAAGTTCCTTCAGGGTTTTTTGTAAATAGAACACCAGGTCGTCTTCTGACTTTTTTTCTATGACTTCTTTAAATTTCGCATCTATCTTTTCAAACGGCTTCCTCAAATTTGCATCGCTCAGTTGAAGAAAAATGTCTAGTGATGACCTGATGTGTGATATTTTTTCACATTCCTGTTGGTAGTGTTCTTCTGAACTGCTAAGAATGGCCGTGGTTGTTTGTACTGCCCACTCGGATACAGCATTTCCCGCAGCTACATTAAAACGTTCTATAGCTTGCGGTATTACTAACTGTGGAAAGTGTTGATTAATATGTTCCTTTAAGTGCTGCTGAAACTCTTCTGCATAAGATTCTTGCCATAATGCTTCAGCAACTCGGTTTCGATCGTGTCTCGACCATTTTTGTACGTTACGTGGCAGGACTTCTAATATGTCTTCATTAATTAATCCGTTAAAATTGTTGTCTGCCTTTTTACAAGCTTCAGCACTATAGATATCATCATTATTTTGGATCTGAAGGGCTAGTAGCGCAGGCCATGTACTAAGTTTGACAACTTGTAACTTCTCAATATCTTCTGTATATTCTTGTAATTGTTCATTCAATTCGTTTTTTATATCACATATAGCTTTTTCAACAAAGCGATTTTCTGTTTCAGGCCAATTTTTGTCGGCTCGAAAAACGTCAATCCGATTCAGAGTAAAGAGCATACGTGCAGGAGAACCACCCAAATCTTTTACCTGCTGTACAACTTCTTGCAGTAAGCTTTTTACTTTATGTGCATCGGTTTCTGCACTATTGTATGTGACTATGCACAATGCCTCTCGGCACTGTTTAATAATATCTGCGTTACCTTGATCGCCCACATAGGCCAAACCAGGTAAATCAAGAATTTTTACCCTTGTTCCTTGTGGTAGTTCCAGTTTAGACTCTTTGACAAGCCTGAAAGGGTAAAATATTGTAGATTGTGGGCAAGCTAAATTCGGTTGTTTTTCTCGGTTTTCGATATAACTTATCATTACTTGGTATAAGCGCTGATAAATTTTTTCCTCTCTGATACCTCTCCACTCTCCACATTCCCACAATGCTCCTGGTGTTTCATGGATTATTAGAGACTTTTCCTTGCTATATTCGATAGTGACTGCCCCTGCACTCATTTCACTTACGGCTACGGGGACAATTTCGGCTCCACATAACAAATTTACCAAAGTGCTTTTCCCACTACTGGTGGTTCCTGTCGTCGCAAGAGTCAGAGTTGGATTACGGAGTGCCTCAACCAGAGTGCTTAAAGCCTCGTCTAATTTACTGGAGAGCTTTTGTATCTCAGGCTGATATGTATCGGGTAAATGTTCAGAAATTTCTGTAGAAAAATTATTCCAGTATTTAGCAAGCAGTTGAGCTTTGAATTCTACTTCGTCAAAAACTTTGTATAATTGTTTACTCATGTGTTCAATACCGGTGTTGATAGTGAATATGTATTCTAGTTAACATATTTGAGTCGCCACTCATAGAGGGCTGACAGCAGCACTGTTTAATTATGACTCTCGGTATAATACTATAACCTGTCCCGAGGCGATCGCACTTTATTTAAATAAAGTTACAAACAGGCTCTTCAGATTGTGGCATATCTTTAATTAGATGATCGGCGGGCGTTGCTGAAGTCAGGTTTGAAACGATCGCAAAAACGCCGAAGGAGCGCTCTAAATTGCGATCGATTATACCCATATTCCCCAACGCCACAGATCGAACTCCTGCACAATTAGCCAACAATCGATCGACTAAAACAAACCTCATTACCAAGGATTACCAATCATTCTAAAAGCAGACCAATAATAAGGATGAGAAAAATTCTGACTCGTCGTGTTTACCAATTCCGAGGGTAACGGCAGATTGCCAACAGAAGTGTGCAGCATCCCCCCTTCAATTCGCACTTCTCCCCGCAACATCGCTAATTGCGCTAGCCGCAGTGCTTCTGCTTTAATCGGAGCAGTTTTTAACTGCCCATAAAACTCCGTCATCAATCCTAAACTGCCCTCGTCGCTGACATACCAAAGAGTCGCCATAGCCGATTTAACCCCGGCTTGCACGGCTAACCCGCCAAAGCCCAACTCGGCCTCTCGATCGCCCACAGCAGTCTTGCAAGCACTCAAAACTAACATTTCAACTTGCGGGCTGTGCCAATTCATTTGCCGCAACTGATCCAAACGCAATTTAGTATCCCACAACTGAATAAAGGATTGGCTAGGGGCTCCCGATCGAAATTCGGCGTGAGTAGCCAAGTGAATCATCCCAAAAGGATACTGCTGGCGCTGCGATTTCAAATTTGCCAGGGTGAAAGCTTCGTTCAAGAAAGACTTACCCGGCCACTGCTGCGGCGTGATTGTCGATACTTCTATTTCCACCGCAGGTAAAGGACTCATCTCTGGAAATTGCGACGCCCCCATTGCCAGAACTTGGGTATTTTTGAAATTGGCGAGGCTGGTATCCGTCAAACTCAGACTCGGCATCGAGCCAACACTGTAACGCTCTACCAGAAAGCCTTTGCCGTCGTGCAGGGCGCTCATCGGTATCGATCGCAACCCCATATCTGAGATAAAAGATAAATTCTCAATGCCTTTGGCTTGCAACTCTGCTTCGAGCGGCGCTACCATCCACAGGTAGAGTTGCTGAGCCAACGGCAAATAACTTTTAGTGTTGCGCTTTACCGGATTAGTCAGTTCATCGCGAAATTTCCGAACAGCTTCCATTACCTCGGTGCGAGAGGTTCCAGGGACGCGCTGGCGAACGGGCACACCTTCCGGGGTGATCACCATCATTTCCAGTTCGTCAGAGGCTTGAATTTGCTGTTCTACGCGCAAGATGGGGGAACTGCTGTAAGGCCGATCGACTGTAGAACCCCTGGGTACAAAGCTGATATAAATGAGAGCTGGTTTGATGCCTGTGGCTTGTTGGACACTGCGAAGGGTATTTTGGGCATCTTCTAGGGTGGCGATCGTATTTGTTGATGGCAAATTTAGGTAATCGACAAACTCACTGGTAAATCTCTCCTCGACGGGAAAAATAACTGCGCCGACGTTAGTGGGCAACTTGGAAGCTTCAAGATTCCCAAACGCGGGAGGTGAAATGCGCTGTTGCAAGGAATTAGATATCTGGTTTTGCTCTTGCAAGCTAGGCGAAAATAAACGATTTGTGCTGGGTGGCTGGTTGGCTGCGAGCTCCGGTGTCGGCGCGAGATTTATCGGCGCAGCAGCAGGCGCAACCACTAGATTTTGAGTAATTGTTGGTGTTGGTGGCACATTTGAGACCGGTGCTGGATTTTGAGTAATTGTTGGTGTTGGTGGCACATTTGAGACCGGTGCTGGATTTTGAGTAATTATCGGTGCTGGTGGCAGATTTGAGACTGGTGCTGGATTTTGAGTAATTGTCGGTGCTGGTGGCAGATTTGGGACTGGTGCTGGATTTTGAGTAATTGTCGGTGCTGGTGGCAAATTTGGGACTGGTGCTGGATTTTGAGTAATTGTCGGTGCTGGTGGCAAATTTGGGACTGGTGCTGGATTTTGAGTAA
>NZ_JAUBPB010000076.1:0-20119 GCF_036700545.1 Microcoleus sp. SVA1B4 | reverse complement strand
TTGTCGGTGCTGGTGGCAGATTTGGGACTGGCGCTGGATTTTGAGTAATTGTCGGTGCTGGTGGCAGATTTGGGACTGGCGCTGGCGTCGGCGTTAATGTTTGTGCGGGCGCGGGTGCGGGCGCGGGTGCGGGTGCGGGTGCGGGTGCGGGTGCGGGTGCGGGTGCGGGTGCGGGTGCGGGTGCTGGCGCGGGCGCGGGTGCTGGCGCGGGTGCTGGCGCGGGTGCTGGTGCGGGCGCGGGTGCTGGTGCGGGCGCGGGTGCTGGGGCGGGTGCTGGCGCGGGCGCGGGTGCTGGCGCGGGTGCTGGCGCGGGCGCGGGTGCTGGCGCGGGTGCGGGTGCTGGCGCGGGTGCTGGCGCTGGTAGGGATGCTCGCGGGGGAGTCGGCGCGGGTAAGGGCGCGGGTGCGGGTGCTGGTGCTGGTGCTGGTGCTGGGGCGGGTGCTGGGGCTGGTGCTGGTGCTGGTGCGGGTGCGGGTGCTGGTGCTGGTGCGGGTGCGGGTGCTGGGGTTGGTGCGGGTGCGGGTGCTGGGGTTGGTGCGGGTGCGGGTGTTTGTGCGGGTGTTGGTGCGGGTGTTGGTGTCGCTGCGGGTGCGGGTGTTGGTGTCGCTGCGGGTGCGGGGGTTGGTGCGGGTGTTGGTGTTGGTGCGGGTGTTGGTGCGGGTGTCGCTGCGGGTGTTGGTGTCGCTGCGGGTGCTGGTGTTGGTGCTGGCGATACTGAAGAAGCCGTAATGTTAATTTGTGTCGGCTGTACTATCTGAGGGTTGGGGCTGAAATAACCTCCCTTTGTAATCACATTTTCCTTCTTTGGACCGCCGGTGGCAATGCTGCCAGCAGTACCGTTGACTCTGTTATAGTCTGGCCCGATGGTGAAAAGAGTGTTCGAGGCTTCGCCACCGTGGCGAATGGTGATATCTCCACCATTGGCGCTACCAGTCGTGGATGCGGAAATGCTGCAAGCTTGCGACAAGCAGTTGTTATCGTTTGTGAAAGTGCCTGTCGCTCGGAAATTGCCGCCGGCTGTAATATCAATCTCTCCTCCGCCTGTTCTACCTTCGGTGTTGATATGGGTTACTTCGATATCGTTGCGCGCGTTGAGGGTGACTTCGCCACCTTGTTTTTCTTCGGAGTTGGCGTCTATGAAACCTGTTTGAATGCTGCTTGAGGGTGCTGCAATACTAACGTCTCCGGCGTTGCTGTTTTTGTCGATCGATCCTGCGTTGATATTGCCTGTTTCTACTTTTCCTGTACGGCTGGTGACGGTGATGTTGCCGCCTGCGGTGGTGTCGGAGTCGGAGTCGAGATCCGCAGTGCGAATGTCGCCACTAGCTTCTAGGGCGATTGGGCCGCCTTGGGAACTTGTCAGGTTTCCGCTGACTGCAATGCTGTTGGCTGCTTGAATGTCGATCGCCCGAGCGTTTGCATCTTTTAGTGCCACGTCCCCCGCAGCTACTGCTCGGTTAGAGGCCGTGAGTACCACTTCACCGTTGGCATTGACGCTGAGGCCTGTAGCGTTCGTTTCACCGATGCCTGTGAGCAGTTCGGGCAAGGATGCGATCGAGAATGTCGAAGCTGTTGGCGCTGTTCCTGGGCTCGTCGCTGAGGGCGGCTCGATTTCCAAACTCAGCAAATTGCCTCGCTGGCTGACACGCACTAAATTTGTCCCGGAGACTGATGCTACGGTAATTTGACCGTCTGGGGCAGAAAGGCTGCCTGTGCTGACAACGGTGCCGCCGAGCAAGGTTAAATTCTGCCCTGACTTGACTGCTAAGTCTGCCGTGCTGATAATTGCCCCAGCTCGATCGGCCCCAAAAGCAAAGGAATTGGGCACGCCTGTCAGAGATGTGTAAGTGCTACTACCGACAGCGTTAAACGAGTTTGAACCAAATCCAATAGCGGTGGCGGTGGTTGCTGTGAAAGAAGCCGGCACGTTTAAGCTGGCACTGTTGCCAAATATGATGCCGGATGGATTCATTAGAAACAAGTTAGAATTGCCGCCGGTTACTTGAATTAAGCCGTTAATAATCGAGGGGTTGCCACCGCCTATTCCCGCTAAAATGTTGCGAATGTTCGGGTTTGATATAAAGTTGGCAATCTGATTTTCCGACAAGCCGAATTCTGTAAAGCTGTGGAAAAGATTTTGTCGATCGCTCGATAATTGTCCGCCTTCAATATCGAAGCGAGTTGGCTGCCCAGGAGTTCCGTTTTGCGCTGCGGGAGTGACGGTAGTACCCGTTGCGTCCGCCGCTGGCACAATTGTTTGACCTTCAGCTTTTGCTTGCACAAAGTAAAGATTTATTAAGACTATTTGCAGAGCAAGTGCCAGTTTGCTTATTCTTGCTTTAGATAGGGATTTCGACGTTTTTTGAATATTTTTGACGGTTTTCATAGGTTTTTAATGGGTAAAATATATAAATCACAGAAATTAGGTAAAGAAACCGGCTTTGTAGAAAAAACTTGGGTTTACGGCTGTGTCAATAAATATCTGCACATCCGTGCTGTTTCTGGTCAATGTGCGTAGAAGATTGGAAATCTACCCCTCATTTTCAGAGGGGGTATTTGTGAGCTATTCTGTAAGTCTTATTGCTAAGTAAGGTTTGCCTGGTAAAGGTTCACGTTCCCTGCTTAGGAAAGCGATACGCTTGGCTATCAACCTGTTCACTCGTTCCTTAATCGCCTTCGACAGTGCATATTGCTGGCGTTTACATCACGGTGTCGTGACCAGATGAACGTAGTCAGTTAAGATGCTTGACTGCCGGTTCCGATGTTGTACAGGTGCTGACTAGGAATGCCAATATCTGCATAGGTTTTTCAGAACTGTTGAAGACGCTATATTTATGAAGCAACCTGGTTTCTGACTGCAATTGCATTTAGGAGTCAATGGGTAGAATTGGCCTCTGGTTTTGCAATTTTCTCAGCGTATCTTCTCCACAATCTAAATATAACTCGAAATGGCTAGGCTCTGTATCTTCCGCATGACATATTAATAAAAAAACACAAAAAATACTTTTCTAGAGGCACTCCCACCGGGAGGAACCGGGGCTTTTAACTATTATTGATAGTATGAAGGAAGTAGAGGGGTTCAAAAACTAGGTTTTTGCGTCCAAGACTGGGAGCATCTCAATGAAAGCAGGCAAGCCCAAAATTGGAGTTGTGAGGCAGAAGGCTCTCTTGCTGCGGGGCAGGAGGAAAGAGTCAGAAGGAAGGAGCCAGAAGAAGTGTTTTTACAAATATGAGATGCTCCCCCAAGACTGACCCGGAAACATCCCCAAATATTTTATACAAAACAAAAAATACTCTACATTTGCCGAAAAGTAAAATTATGAAAAGCAGAAATGAGAAGGAGTCAGAATCCAGAATTCAGAATTCTGAATACCCCCTGCCTGAAGTGAGAGTTAAGGGTCACGGAAAGAATTTTTGTGATCCACGATTAAAATCGGGGCTTTAAACCTCGATTCTCCATCCTGTCGCACAGAATCCCTTCTGGATTCTGGCTGCTGAATTCTTCTTTAGTAAGTCAAATTGTTAGGGTGTTCAGAAACCCGGTTTATTTAAATAAAAAACCGGGTTTTTGGGCTTTTTTGTGTGAGGTTTTGTGAAGTAAAACTCCTTAAATCCGGCTCTATTTCCCTCTTATAGTCAACTCGATTATTGCCGATTTCGATCGGCGGGTTTGGGATTTTAATCGATCGCCCTGTTGGTCGTTAAGGGGGTGTGCAGCCGGATTTGTGGCAGGATTTAAGAGTTAATTGGGTGAAGTTTGGACAGTGGGCGAGGGACTGGGAGAAGCAGGGCGCGGTGAAGCAGGGCGCGGTGAAGGAGTGGATTGGGTGGATTTTTTGAGACCGACAAAAGCGTCATAACGGGTGGTACGATCGCCAATGACGGCCGCTGTAACGCCGATCGACCGCGTGGCGTCTATCCACATTTTTTGGCTGGGAGGAAACTCCGGCAAAGCTAGGTTTTTCGGGTTAAACGCACTCTCGGTGTCGATGAAGAAATTGCCGTTGTGGGGTGTAAGTTGCGATCGTACTGTTTTCTGGAACAGTTCGCTGCTTAAAAGCGGACTTTTTGGTGCCGGAACGATCGCATCCACCACGGGAGCTCCTACTGTCATAAACGCTACATTGTTCATCCAGCCGCGAGTTACCGTAATCCCTCCAAACGGCGATGTCCATTTAATCGCCGGTTTGCCGCCGACTTGAATTTCCTCCACTCTAAATCCTTTAGTTTTCATCGTTTCATCAAGCTGTTTCAGGGATTTGTTGGCGGCGCCCTGGTTGTTTGTTTCCACCATAAATACAAATCCGGCAGCAAATTTGTCTCTGGGATTCTGGGCGGGCGCCGGTATTAATGATAGAGAAAATTCTCCCGCCATCCAGTTCATTAAGTCTTTATCTAAATCCAGGCCCGTAGTGGATTTTAAACCTGTGCGTAAAACTTGGGGATTAATCGGGGAAATCGGGTTGGCCTCGGCTCCCAATACGTAGTCTTGCCACAAACGCTGCAAGTTGCCGCCGGATACCATCATTATTGTATTGTTGGGCAGGCGGTTAACCATTTTTAGAGCATTGTTTTCTACTGCTATCCTTCTGGTAGAATCGGGTTTTAGCCAAGAGACTGATTTGAAGGCAATTCCTTCTTCTTCCAGCGTCGCTGTGGTGGCAAATCCCTGATTTTGTTGCAGTTTTTCGAGGCTTTCTGGCGAAATTTCGCGGGCTGAGTTGGCGGCGGCATAGGCGGCGGCAACGGGCATATTGACGTAGATTTGACCGAAGGCTCCCGGACTTTTTATTTTGTCTATGGCGTCTGCATAGCCAGGGGTTTTTGCTAGGGAAGGTTCGCCTTTGTAGGTGTCGATTATTCTGTCTGTAGCGCTAGGATCTGTGGTGACTGCTAGATACCTTGTGCCGAGTACCGCGACGGAGAAATTGCGATCGGGTACGCCTTGAGTTTCTGTGACTTGCACCCCTTTATAATTACGCTCAACAATTTTTCCTTGGCTAAGGGGTCTGGGTTTTGCTAATAATTCTTTGGCTTTGACTGGGTTGGCAATTGGCAGGATAATTGCCACTGACTGTTGAATTGGCGGAGATGGGGGCGTGTTGGGTGCCGGCGAGGGGGCTGGTATAGCTATTTTGTTGCGGAGAAAGGCTACCATTGCTGTGTTACCAACCCAGGGTTGAATGTCTTGCCCGTAGGCGTAGCCGTTGCTTGTGAGCAGGCGATCGCGCATTTGAGTTAAAAACCTCTCAAACGAAGCTTTTGACTCCGGCGTGCCAAATTCTCGCAGTCTATTCCACTGCGATTCATCGGTGCTGATGGATAGGGCCATCATCGTATCTTGCGGGACAACCGTTGCCCCCGGCGGCAAATCTTTGGCGGGCCCACGGGAAATGACGAGGTAGTACGTGACAAAGCCTAAACCGATCAGAAGTGTGGCGGCTCCGATCGTAAACAACAGGGAAGATTTATCTTTCTTAAACATTATTCGTAAGGTTCGGGTGCTCGCAACATGATAGATTATTTTCTTGGCTCATGTAGCAGATACATTAGCAGATACATTTAACCGGGCAAATTTAGGAAACTCGAATTTACCCCTCCGGAAACAACCAGAAAAACATTCCTTACTTGAATCAGACAGTAGGTTAGGCTCGTGAAACGAAACCTAACACAAAAAATGTAGCAAGACTTTTGTGACAGTTGGCCTTAGTCCTGATTAACTGAATCAATTTCTTGCCTTAAAGTCTTTAAAGATAGTTTGAAATGAGTACATCAGTCGGTGGACATCGTTTGTGGCTCTCGGAAAAATGTTGTGTTCCCATTTTTTGCGAGCAGTAGTTAGCAGTTTGGCTACGGGTTGTGAGTAACTGTTAGAAATGAAATAGCTGCCACCTTCGTAGCGAATGTCTGATGCTAAGCCGATAAAAGCACCAGCCATTTCTAGTTTAAGTTCTGAGGTGCTGTGTTCCGATTTTACTGCTAAAATTACCTGCGAGTGTCGGGGTTCGCGGTTGAGCAAGCGACAGATATTTGCTTCTTTTTGGTACAAAATTAAAACATTACAGTTGTGCAGAACTCCGGCTCTACCTTGGACTTTTACTCCTAGGTGAACTTCCAGGGCTGGTTTGTCGGGAAATTCCACAACAGCATGAGTGTATGGATGTGCAGTTCCGTGGATTTTTCCCGCTGTTTTTCTAAATGTTAAATATTTCGGTGTTTCGTCGTCTAAAACATTGTTGTAATAAATAGTACCGCCTTCATTAGCAACTGCTTTTAGCAGAATAGTGAAGAGGTAAGTGTCAAAAATTCTGGATTGTTCTGCCGCGGTGTTAAAATCGGGATCGATCGAGCTTTTTAATTTGCTTTTAATTTCGGAATTGATGGCGTAGTTGCTGGGCCCGGAGGGCAGTTTTTCCAGCAAGTGCTTGAGGGCGATCGCCTGTTTGTGACGGGGGGCTGTGACGCTGGAGGTAAACTCAATTGTTTTGGCAGTTTCTGCACCTGAATTGGCAAAGGTAATTTTTGTGCCGAGGGGTGAGGTTTCTGATTCTACTTTCAAGAAATAAGCAATTTCGTCTTCCATTTCGGAAGTGTTGACCGTCGCTTGTTCGACAGCATTAATTAACAGCAAAAGTTGTTCTTTTGCGGTATAATCTTCTATCTTGAGCAGAGGTGTTTTTCTTTTGAGCGATCGCTCTTCAATTACTTTGCCTATCTCTACAGTATCCGCTACTTGTTGCACTACCCAACCCAAATTAAACTCATCCAGAATTGCCGCCAGTTCCTGATAGAGTTTGGCGTACTCGATCTCGTCCATAATTGTTTCTGCGCTGCACACTATTTTGATTATACAAGATAGTTTGATTTTTTTGTCAATAGCTGTGAGCGACTCTGCAGATTGCCTGTGATGGCGGATTTGCCGAGTGTTCGAGTGTCCGAACGGGGAAAATCTTCCCTCGCTCCTCAATATCCATCCGTTAAATCCGTTAAATCCCTGATAAAATTTGTTGCCGAACTTCCTTTTGCTTGAGAAAGACGATTAGTAGTAATACCAATTTCAAAACAGAATGCAACTGCCTGCAAGCTGCCAACCCCCATAGTCATCAGTCATTCCCAGTTTTTCAATTCTTCAATTCTTCAATTCTTCAAATCTAAAATCTAAAATCTAAAATCTAAAATGGTATAAGCTATTCTACGACATTTGTAGCGATCGAACTATGGCAACTATCAACGACAACTACCTCAAACTCAAAGCCGGCTACCTGTTTCCCGAAATTGGGCGCAGGGTGAAAGCCTATGCAGAGGCGAATCCCCAAGCGCCCATCATCCGGCTGGGGATTGGCGACGTAACGGAACCGCTACCGGCTGCTTGTCGGGAGGCGATGGTGAAGGCGGTGGAAGACATGGGCTCGCGGGATACCTTTAAAGGATACGGCCCGGAACAAGGTTATGAGTGGCTGCGGGAGAAAATTGCCGAGCACGATTTCAAGTCGCGGGGATGCGATGTTGATGCTTCGGAAATCTTTATTTCTGATGGTTCTAAGTGCGATTGCGGCAATATTCTCGATATCTTTGGCAACAATAACACGATCGCAGTTACCGATCCAGTGTATCCGGTGTATGTAGACACTAACGTGATGGCTGGGCACACGGGAGATGCGAACGAAAATGGCGAATACGGCGGCTTAGTTTACCTGCCAATTACAGCAGAAAACAATTTTACTGCGGAAATTCCCACCGACAAAAAAGTCGATTTAATTTACTTGTGTTTCCCGAATAACCCGACCGGGGCAACTGCAACCAAGGAACACTTGCAAGCTTGGGTAAATTATGCTAAAGCTAACGGTTCGATTATTTTCTTCGATGCGGCTTACGAAGCGTATATTACCGATCCGAGTTTACCGCATTCTATCTACGAAATTGAAGGCGCGCGGGATTGTGCGATCGAATTTCGTTCTTTTTCCAAAAATGCTGGTTTTACGGGTACTCGCTGCGCGCTAACAGTTGTACCGAAGACTTTGACTGGAAAAGCAGCAGACGGTTCCGATGTCGAAATTTGGAAATTGTGGAACCGCCGCCAATCTACTAAATTTAACGGAGTTTCTTACATCGTGCAGCGCGGTGCTGAGGCGGTTTATTCTGAGGCTGGCAAGGCACAAATTCAGGCATTAGTCAATTTTTACATGGAAAATGCTGCGATTATTCGCGAGAAATTGACAGCGGCGGGAATCGAGGTTTTTGGTGGCGAAAATGCACCTTATGTGTGGGTGAAAACGCCTCACGGTTTGTCGAGTTGGGATTTCTTTCAGAAGTTGCTGGAAACTTGCAATGTGGTGGGAACACCCGGTTCTGGTTTTGGTGCGGCGGGCGAGGGTTATTTCCGCATTTCGGCGTTTAATAGTCGGGAGAATGTGGAGGAAGCGATGAGACGGATTGTGGAGAAGTTTAAGGTGTAAAAGGGCGAGAGGTAAGTTTTTTTGGGGCGGGCAAGATGCCCACCCCACAAGAAATTGATGTGTTGTGGAACAGGCATCTTGCCTGTTGCTTTGGGCGGGCTTTTCTGCCCAGCCCACAATAAATTGATAGGTTGTGGAACAGGCATCTTGCCTGTTGCTTTGGGCGGGCTTTTCGGCCCGCCCCACAATAAATTGATAGGTTGTGGAACAGGCATCTTGCCTGTTGCTTTGGGCGGGCTTTTCGGCCCAGCCCACAATAAATTGATAGGTTGTGGAACAGGCATCTTGCCTGTTGCTTTGGGCGGGCTTTTCGGCCCACCCCACAATAAATTTGATATGTTGTGGAATAGGCATTTTTTCAAAACATTGTATGAGTTCGTTTAAATAAAACGCCTCAATTATAATATTCCATTTTCTATCCATCAGCATCGCTAGGAAAACCAAATTGGTCTGGTAATTCAGCAGAGGTAATTTGCAGAATCTCTAGCAACTTCTTGTATTGAACAGGCGTTAGCTTCGGTACCGATCGCCCAGCTTCCCAGTTGCTTACCGTCGCTTCCGTAACGCCAAGTGCTTCTGCTAGCTGCTTTTGAGTCATAAACCGCTGAACTCTCAGTCGCATTAGGGGCGATCGATCGGCTCTTTCTGAGGTTTCCATAGGCTATTTGTTAAGTTATATTAATTTATTTGGGTTTTGCCTAAAATAATTGACATCTACCCTAAATTAATTTAGATTTAAACTAATAGAGATTAGACCGCACCAGGTAAGCCACTTGTGCTGTAGGGGAATTGCTGTCTTTTCTTCAACTTGTTATTGTACGCGGTTTTACCGTTACAAAGCATCCAACCTATCCAAAATTATTGGTCAAAGCTATGTTGCAAGATTCATCGTCGAACCAAACATCGCCCAATGTTTTAACCAACCAAACCTTTGAGGGCGATCGCGAAGCAGTCCGTCACGTCATCATCGGTTCGCCGCTGGGGGTACGGCGAACTATCCACCAACTGCACGCATTGCGCTACGAGGAAGCTGTTCGTTGGACTCATCCCATCGCCATTCCCGACAATCGCATCATTATTACACCCGATCGGGGAGAAATCATGAGTCTGTTAGTCAAATTAATCCGGCTGCAATGAAGTCATAAATGTGCGATCGAGCTTTCTAGAATTGAGTCAAAAGTGCGATCGCGAATCTCTTCTGGTTGCCCGTGCTAAACTCAACAGATATATCCAAAAACTCTTGTGGGGTAGGCATCCTGCCTGCCCTTGGCACAAACTTAACAACTAGCTCCCTATTCAGCTTATGATTGTTATCACCCCCGTCCTAAAACCCGTTAGCCAAATAACGCTTTCTCCCGGTAGTGTCGTAACTATTCCCAATATAACTTGGCTGGAATTTGAGTCTATTTTGCAGGAATTAGGAGAAAAGCGCTCGGCACGAGTTGCTTACAGCAAAGAAACTTTAGAAATTATGGTTCCTTTACCAGAACACGAAATTCCCAGAGATTTAATCTCTGATATTGTCAAAATTTTACTCAAGTCGGCGGGCAGAAGATACCAACCTTTTGGTTCTACTACTTTCAAACGGGAAGGTGCAGCAGGAGTTGAACCTGATGCTTGCTTTTACATTCTAAATTATCAACGGATGATCGGCTGCCGCAGACTGCAACCCGACGCTCCGCCGCCGGATTTAGCAATTGAGACGGATGTAACTTCTAAAACTACTATAGATGCCTATAAAATGATTGGAGTTCCCGAAGTATGGGTTTATGACAGTGGCAGACTTCTCATTTATTTGCTGCAAGATGGAGAGTATGTAGAATCCGATATGAGTCCGAATTTTCCAGAAATCGCGATCGCCCAACTGATTCCTGCTACAGTGGAACGTGCTTGGCAGGTGGGAAATTTGCAAGCGCTAGAAGAATTTGAAAGTGCGATCCTCTCCGAGGGCTTCGCTAACGGCTAAACTCGTAGGAGACGTTACGGGCTTCGCACTTCCCATCCAAAAAATCACACACTTACTGCCACATTATCAACCCCTAAAGGTCGATAAATTGTATCTCTTTGCTGATAACTCCGCCCCAAAGAACTAATCGCATTTTGCAAATCTTCCACAGATTGACAACTGCCGCCAACCGCACCGGCCATTGTAGTAATGTGCTCTTCCATCAATGTACCGCCGATGTCGTTGCAGCCCCATTTCAGCGCTTCTGTAGCTCCATCTAAACCTAATTTTACCCAACTCGGTTGATGATTGGGAATCAAATTGCCTAAGAAGATTCTCGATACAGCGGTGAGTAACAATGTATCTGCTAAAATTGGTTGGTCGCGGCCGACTCGACTCCGCAAAGGTGCCGGTGCTTCCTGTCCGACAAATGGTAGTAAAATAAATTCTGTAATGCGTGCCCCATAGTTTTGGTCGATCGCAGTTTGTTGGAGCGATCGCACTTTTTCTAAATGCAAAACCTGCTGTTGGGCAGTCTCAATATGCCCGCAAAGCATCGTACTCGTTGTCGGCAAACCCAGACTGTGAGCAGTTCCCACAATTTCCAGCCAAGTTGCCGAATTTAGTTTTTCCGGGCAAATCACCCGTCGCACAGAATCGTCGAGAACTTCCGCTGCGGTTCCCGGCATCGAACCAACTCCCGCATCCTGCAAAGCCGAAATTACATAGCTGAAACTAAGATTATCTTCTCTGGCAATAAATTCTATTTCTTGCGGCGAAAAAGCGTGCAAGTGCAACTGCGGAAATTTATCCTTAATAGTTTTCACCAATTGCAGATAATAAGGTAAAAATGCGCCGTTGAGCTTAGCTTGAAGATTTAAGCCCCCCTGCATACAAATTTCCGTGGCACCCCGCTGCACTGCATCACTTGCCTTGTCCTGAATTTGAGCTGCATCTAACCAAAAAGCGCCCTCATCTCCTTCGTCGCGGCGAAATGCACAAAAACTGCAATGCTGCTCGCAAATGTTAGTAAAATTAATATTCCGGTTGATAACATAGGTGACAGTATCCCCTGATTGTCGGCGCCGGAGCAAGTCAGCGGTTGTTTGAATAGAAGCTCGCGCGTCTGGCTCTGTTTGCTGCAAAAGTACCAATGCCTCTGCAGAAGAAATGTTATAACCTTGTAAAGCTCGATCGAGAATTGCATCCACAGTTTTCTTTTTAACTCAATTACAGAATTACTGACTAGAATTAAGGCGTTTTTATATTTTAACTAATCAATTATGGAGGAACGATATTTTACAATCTCAAGTGCTCCCAAACTATCCTTCACTTTCTGAACACTGAAATTATGGGCAGCTACCAACCAAATCAGGTATTGCCAGTGCCGTCGGGGCCTTTGCAAATTCCTGCTATACAGACTTTCGGTTCAACTTTTGTAGACGCAGGCACACCGTCAATTTATTTTTCCCTGGTAATTCCCACCTACAACGAGCGCAGGAATATCCAGAGTATTGTGGAAAAATTGAGCCAATTGCTCGATGGCATCATTCCCGGCAACTACGAATTAATTGTAGTCGATGACGACAGCCCCGATCGCACTTGGGAAGTCGCCCTTTCCCTGACACCGGAATATCCGCAATTGCGGGTGATGCGCCGGGAAGACGAGCGGGGACTTTCCACAGCGGTGATTCGCGGGTGGCAGGCGGCTAGGGGCGAGGTTTTGGGCGTCATCGATGCCGACTTGCAGCATCCCCCGGAGACGCTGTTGCAGCTTTTAGCAGAAATTCAGCGGGGAGCCGATTTGGCCGCTGCGAGTCGTCACGTGGGCGAGGGCGGGGTGAGCGACTGGAGCGTTGTCAGGCGATTTTTATCGCGGGGCGCTCAAACCGTGGGGTTGGTGATCCTGCCGGGAGTGGTGGGCCGAGTTTCCGATCCGATGAGCGGGTATTTTATGGTGCGGCGCTGTTGCATAGCGGGCAAAACCATGAATCCTGCTGGCTACAAAATATTGATTGAAGTGCTCGGCAGAGGCGATATCCGCTGGATTGGAGAAGTTGGTTACGTGTTTCACGAGCGGCAAGAAGGGGAGAGCAAAGTTACCTGGAAACAGTATATTGAGTATTTGCAACATTTGCTTCGGTTGCGGTTTGCCCGCTGGCCGATGGGCCGATTCCTGCGGTTTGGCGTGGTTGGTTTCAGCGGCGTTTTTGTGGATATGGGAGTTTTTTACTTGCTGCGGACTGTCCTCGGTTTGGGGCTGACTCGCAGTGCCATTTTTTCTGCTGAAGTGGCAATTTTCAATAATTTTTTGTGGAACGATTTATGGACTTTTGGTGATATTTCTAAGCGGCAGCCGGGAAAGCGCCAGCGCTTGAAACGGCTGTTAAAATTTAATGTGATTTGTTTGATTGGCTTGATGATAAATGTGCTGCTGGTGAATGTGCTGTTTAATGTTTTTAAGGTAAACGAATATTGGGCTAAGTTGATTGCGATCGCAACTGTGACTCTGTGGAATTTCTGGATCAATATGAAGCTGAGTTGGCGGGTGACGGACGTGAAGTAGGTAATGGGAAATGGGTAATGCGAAATGGGTAATTGGTAATTGATAATGGATAAAATGACTGATGGCTAATGACAAATTGGTCTCCTGCCCTATGCCTTTGAATGACCGAAAGCATCTAGGATACAAGCCCCCGGATTTATCTCGCGCAAGTCAATGCTTCAATTCTAAAATCTAAAATCTAAAATCTAAAATCGATTGACTGAATTAATGATTAAGAACAAACAACTGTTGTTGCTATTTCTGTGGACGGCGATCGCCTTGATTTTGCGCTTTGCCAATTTGGACTCGAAACCGCTGTGGACAGACGAGTTTTCGACTCTAGTATTTAGTTTGGGCAACAGTTTTCGCGGTGTGCCGATCGATCGCGCGATCGAGCTTTCTACATTATTACAACCGCTGCAATTGCGCCCCGATGCTGACACCGCCGACGTGCTCCGCAATTTGCTACTAGAAAGCAACCATCCACCAGTATATTTTATGCTCGCTCATTGGTGGATGCGGTTGTTTGCGGTTTCTGAGGATAGTTTAGTTTGGATTGGGCGAGCTCTTCCTGCATTATTGGGCGTGATTTCAGTTCCCGCTATCTACTTTTTAGGCAAGTTTGCTTTTAGTTCCCGTTTAATCGGTCAATGTGCGGCCGCGATGATGGCACTTTCTCCCTACGGCATTTATCTCGCTCAAGAAGCTCGCCATTACACTTTAGGAATCTTATTAGTTATTGCCTCTCTTTTTTGCCTCGTATTAGCTGCAAGAAAGCTGCAACAGCGCGCTCCCCTGCCTATTTGGGCGGTGCTGCTTTGGGTAGTTGTTAATTGTTTGGGAATTGCGGTTCACTACTTTTTTGTACTGACTTTGTGTGCGGAAGCAATAGCATTAATTGCTGTAATCTGGCAGCAGTTTAATGGAAAATTGGCAATTGACAACAGCCAGCAGCCTAATATTTGGCAATTTCAAATCATCTGGCGGCTTTTAGCCGTAGCGATCGGCACTTTGGCTGGCGGTTTAGTTTGGTTGCCGGTCTTTTTGTCCAACAAGTACGGCAGCGAACTAACTAATTGGATTGTCAGCGGCGATCGCACATTTTTAAGTTGGGTTAATCCGATTTTTCAAGCTTTAGCTGGATGGATCACTGTCATCTCTCTGCTGCCGGTGGAATCGCCAAATTTGGCAGTAGTAGTTGTATCGGCGATCGCAATGACAATATTTTTTATATTGGTGCTTCCCATCCTGTTTAGCGCTCTTAAAAATTCCTTAACAACGCCCGATACTCGTTTAGGTACTGTTATTTTCGGCGGATTTGTGCTAGGAGCAATTTTCCAATTTTTCAGCTTTGCATATATTCTAGGGATTGACCTAACTCGCGGCGCACGATACAATTTCGTCTACTTTCCGGGGGTGATATTGCTTTTAGGAGCAACCTTGGCGGTTATTTTTAACACACCTACAGCAAAAAGTCAATGGTTTAATTTACCTGCTGTGGAAATTGCTGGCAAAAAAGCAGTGGTGCTAATTTTAGTAATGGGTTTTTTTAGCGGTGTCACAGTAAATTCCAATCTTGGCTATCGCAAATATTACAAACCAGACCTTTTAATTCCGATTGTCCGCGAAGTATCGAAAGTTCCCGTGTTAATTGCCACTACTCAAAAGACTCATGTAGAAATAGGAGAGTTGATGGGGATAGGGTGGGAATGGGAAAGAAGTTCGGCAACGGATTTTGTAACGGATGTAACGGATGTAACGGATGTTAGGAAGAAAGAGGAAGTTAAAGCCTTTGATTCTCCGCTGTTTCTTTTGGCTAATCTGAAAAAAGATGCGCCGGAAATAGCGGCAGGGACACTTGATAAAACACTCAGTCAATTAGAACGGCCGCTTGATTTGTGGTTGGTTAATTTTCGCGCACCTGTCAATCTAGAATCACAAAAATGTCAGGTTGAATCGCGCGATTTGCCTGCGGTGGATGGGTATGAATATCAAGTTTATCACTGTTCTAGGTCATAGGTAAGGGGCGATCGCCGAGGGATTGCCCCTACCAAGGCGGGAACTAGACCGTCACTAAGAGTCAGCGGCCAAATGTTTAATTAAGACGCTCATCACTTCACCGGGATTTTGAGTTGGGACAAGCGGACTCCAGTCAGAAACACAGGCAAAATTATCGCGGTGAAAAGAATGAATGACACGGGAAACAACAGGACGAGAACTGATAATGAAAAGTTTCAAGAGTTCTTGGTTAACTGAAGTTTGCAAGTTTGGCTTTTTAGCAGGGGGCTGAGTCGGTTCGGTAGTTGGATTTTCTGGCCCAACCTCGAAAGCAAGTATTAATTCGGTATTGGGTAGCATTTGCCGGATGACTTTCAGGGAAGATTCTGCTTCGCTGCGGCTGAGAAATTGCGCGACAGGTAAGCGCTGAAAGTTGGGCAGGAGTCGGTAAATAATCCAGGCATTCGCAGTTTCTGGGGTGTTCATGGCTGTATTCTAAATTGGGTATGTTTGCCCATAGAAAAGTGACAGAATTGCACCTTTTATTTTTAGTGCAGTCTGTTTTGGCTATGGCTGTGCCACTAACCGCTTAATTTAAGCGTTTAAATTGGATAGTTAAAATAATATGGTAAAAAAAAGGCAACGTCAACGGCAACCAGAAAATGAGTTGCCTTTTCGGAGACTGCGAGAGGACGCTAACTTGAGCCAAGAAGAGTTGGCTGTGCGGATGGGGGTGTCGGTTTCGTCGGTGCGGCGATGGGAAAAGGGAGACGAACCTACGATGACTGTTCGGCAAATGAGGGATTTTTGCCGTTTGGTGGGGGTATGTTTTGATGAGTTGCCGGATTATCTCAGTCGGCGAGTAGATGAGGAGGAGCCATAGGGGGATAGATTGATAGTCTATTTTGCATTGATGTTGACAGAAAAGAAAACACAGAACCCTCTGGGAACACTATTGGCTTAGACGTGGGGTTAAAGGAATATTACACCGATTCAAACCGAGTAATGGTTGAAAATCCCAAGTTCCGCCGTCAAGGCGAAAAAGTTCTTAAGCATTGTCAACGTCCTGTATATAGAAAGGTAAAAGGTTCAAAAAACCGAAGCAAGGCTAGGCAGATTTTAGGCAAACGCCACCTCAAAATAAGTAGGCAATCGTATTGCACCACGCTGTAAAGTTAGCGCGGTGCGTAGTTCAGTCCAGCGACTTGATAGCCGTGCGTTGATTTGAGAATAAAAAATTATGATACAATTAACAATGTAGATAGATAAACAAGTTTATGATTCAAGAAACTGCTATTAGTAAAGCAATTACAAAATTGAGCGATCTCCGCACTAAGTTCAATTTAACTCGCAGCAGCAATCCCCTAGCATTTACCGAATGGCTGGGGGAATTACCCGAATTGACGGCAAGTGAAATAGCTTCTTTAGACAGATTGAAAAATCGCTATTTTTCCTATATAGAAGGAGATGAAATTTCGGAAGGTACAGTCAATATTATCATGCTGCATCCTCTCCTCGATGTCATGGGTTTATGCGATTTGCCTTTTAGAATTAGAGGCGAACAGTCTCTGAAAGTGGAGATTGTCACAGAAGACGAAGATCGGGTTTTACAGGGGCGGATTGATGCTTTAGTCATTCAAAATCAATTTTGGATAGTGGTAATTGAAAGTAAAGAATATGGTTTCAGTGTTTCGCGGGCGATTCCCCAGACTTTAGCATACATGATGGGAAATCCTTACCCCGAAAACTCTACTTTTGGGATGATAAGTAACGGCGAAGAATATATTTTCCTGAAGCTGCTGCGCGGGGAAATAAATCAATATGCGCTGTCAGATTTATTTAGTATTTCCAATAGTCGCAATAATGGCTTAAATGAAGCTATGCGGGTTCTCAAGCAACTTGTTAGTTTGTCTGTACAGAGATGAATGGTTATAATTTGCGATCGCATTACTCTTTCCTCACACTATCAGGTACGCCCACTGCCGAAATACCCGATATCGCCTTTAAGTTTTGACACCGAATCAACTCATTAAAATCCAAACTGCGCCCTTCAATTTGCGCCACAGCCTCGATCGCCCCAAGTAAATGTCCGGCCGCTTCAGCTTCGTTGTAACCACGCCTTCCCGCGACTCTAATCGCCCCTTCGTCAGCATCTAACTCTACTTGGGAACTGCGGTTGTCGCGCCAAATTCGAGTCATGGCGAGTCCTGTCAAACCGCCCGCGATCGCAGTGCCGACCGCATCTGGCTGCAACAATTCTACAACAGTCCCGACAATTCCTGCCAGAGCTGCACCTTGATAAATATCCGGTTTAAACCACTTAAAATTGCACAGAAAACTTACATTCCGCAATAGCAATAAATCCCGCTGCGGCTTAGATAGCAGCCGCCACAAATCAAAATTAATATAAATCGGGCGAGATTGATTCCAAGGTAAAGGAAAATCGCAGTCAATTACCGCTGATTGTTGTGGCTTATTAATAATTTTACACATCATGCGGCCGGAAGCAGGCATCACATCTAACAGGCGGCGAATTTCTGGTTCGGGATTCATAAATTTTGGGAATTGGGAATTGGGAATTGCTTGCATCGGCATAAAAAACAACAACATCCATCAGGGGCTTGTAGGGGCGGGTTCACCAACCATAATTGTCTAAAACCTACAATCTCTAAAACCCGCCCTCACTCACCCAAGGGCAAATCGCAATCTGATGCACGGGTGGCCAGAAACCGGGTTTTTGCGAGAATACTTTGTGACAACCACAGATTTGGTAAAAAACCCGGTTTCTTGGGTCAGAGTCCGTTCCTAACTTGTTTTATCGAAAGCAAAGTTGATGTAGGTTATTGGTTGTGTGCAGGCGGGTTTCTGTAGATTTTTAACGGGAGTTAAATATTGTTGGAAAAACCCGCCCCTACAAGTCAATAGAAGATTATTAAGGGTTTTTCTTGGATGCGGGAGAGGGAGATTCTTGAGCTTTCGGAGCCACTTTTTCGGTATTAGCCGAAGGCTTCGGACTGGCAATTGCTGGGGCAACTGACGGCTTTGAATTCGCGGCTGGGGATGGCGGTGATTTTAGAGATTCAGGGGCTGTTAGCGGGGCAACAGGGGCTGTTTTAGCGCCTAAAATGCTGGCGTCTCCGGTGTCGAAGGTGCCGGCGATGCAAGCGATCATCATTGTGGCTAAGGTGCCGACAAATAATGCTTTCCAACCGAGTTCGGAAATGTCTTTGCGGCGGGATGGAATTAGGGCGATCGTACCGCCGACAAATATGCCGACGGAGGCTAAGTGGGCGAAGCCGGAAAGGGCGTAACTGACAATTAAAACTGTACGATCGCTCACCAGTCCTTTTGCCGATGCTTCTGCTAAACTTTGATAGGGCGGAATCGCTGTTTCTAACAGTCGCCGTCCGATGATTACTGATGCTTGCCAAGAGTCGTCAATGGACACTCCTGTTAATAGCGTCAGGGGATAAAATAAAAATCCCATAATGTTGGCTAAGGTGACAACTTTGAAAAAGCCCCCAATTGGGCCGGGCAAAATTGCCAGCCAACCAAAGAATTGATTGATTAAGGAAACTAAGCCTAAAATCAAAATCAAAACAGCGGCAATGGCCACAGCCATTTTTACACCGTCCAATGCACCAATTATCGCTGCATCGAGAGGGCTGACTCGTTCGATGGGTTCTCCTCCAACTGTCTCTTGTGGCATCGCTTCGCCGTCCATTTCGGAAATTTCTTCGCCCACAAACTCGCGGCCTTTAGGCTTCCGTTCTTCCTTGGGAATGCCGCCCATTGTCAGGGGTGTGTCTGTTTCTGGTACTAAGATTTTGGAGAGGACAAAACAAGCGGGAATGGCGATAATTGAGGCTGAAACTAAGTGTCCTAAAATATTTGGAAAAACAGGCTTTAGAAAACTAACGTAAATTGCTAATGTTGAAGAAGCGGCAGTCCCAAAACAGCAAGAGAGGATTGCACAAAGTTCGGAACGAGTCATTTTTGGCAAATATGGCTTGACGACAATTGCCGCTTCAATTCCTACGAAAATATTGGCTGCGCCGCTGAGGGCTTCCGCACCACTCAAGCGCATTGTCGTATAAAATATTTTGGCAAAAAGTTCGGTGATAATTTGAATCACGCCGATGTTGTATAGCAAGGCCATGAGGCCAGAAAAAAAGATGACTGTCGGTAAAGCTCTAAAGGCAAAAATATATCCTAAATTAACTGCCGGCTCTTTACCAGGTATGGGTACAACATTGCTCCCGAATACAAACCTCGCTCCAGCGTCAGCAGCGGTGAATACTCCATCCAGTAAGCTAGTAAACCACTCTAGGGCGATGCGAGTTGGGGGGAACAGGAATACTAAAAATCCTAAGACTAATTGCAGGCCAATGCCCCAGATGATGACGCGCCAAGGTATATACTGAACTTTGCGATTTTCTGAGAAAACCCAGGCGATCGCACACAGGCCAAAGATGCCCAGAAACGAGATAAGATTGTAGATAGACATGAGCTTAGTCCTTGAAATAGCTGAGAATGCCGATCGACGGCTTGCACCACATCAGTTATACTATTCATCTGACGGCAAATGCTAAAAAAAATAACGGGCAGATGAATTACGCACTCAACAGCGTACTTATGTCATTGCTTAGGTCATTCCGAACTCTGCGGATCTTTTGCAAGCCTTGATTTGCCGTAATTACCAGCAGTTTAGATAGAAACTCTAACACATGGAAGCTTTTGCTCCACATCCTCCTGAATGGACTGCGACGGCGGTTCACGCTAATGAGTTTTGCTGCCCCAAGTGCGGCGCTAGCTGCACGGATGCCGCTGATGTCTGGATTAATCGTCGATCGCCAGTATATACCGAGTTCAACCGTCGCAAATGGCAAGAATTTTACCGCTGCCAGTGCGATTCCGTGTGGTGGGCATGGAGTAACGATAGGCCTCCTTCTGAACTTGTGCGTCGCGATCAGAACTCGGATGAGGGCCCTGATGAGGGCCCTGATGATGATTTTTAGAACGGTGACAGAATTTTCGATTTTCGATTTTATTTAAAATTAGGGTAAGGTGTGCCTCGGCGCACCCTACATTTAGATATGTTAGCGCCAGTTAGGATCGCGAATTAAATAACTTACAATTTTAATTGTTATTGTGGGATGGGCGTCCCGCCCGTCC
>NZ_JAUBPB010000171.1:0-1313 GCF_036700545.1 Microcoleus sp. SVA1B4 | reverse complement strand
TCAAAAAAGCCTTTGAAAAAAAGGAAAAAGAAGCCTGCGGTCTAACTGTACCCAGTTGACCGTCAGGTTAGTTCACGGAAGTTGAGATGATTGCGACGCTAGCGGGAGAGCCCTTTTACACAAAATTTGACTATCAGGTGATTGAGCGGTTTGAAATTTCTCTCCCAAACAGTCAGTTTCTCCCCGTTGTCCGTATGTTTAAGAGCTTGGAGCGCAGCCCGTAAAATATGAGGCATAATAAAATCAGTTTCGGTTAAATGCGATGGTAAATCAATGAGATGACAAAAAAAGCCAATAATTATCAGCCATGTCAATAAAAGTAGAAGTCGTCCCGCACGATCCAAATTGGCGAAGCGCCTTTGAAACTGAGTCGAAACTGATTGCACTTGCACTTGGGGAAAATGTAGTTGCTATACATCACATTGGTAGCACAGCGATTCCACAAATTCATGCAAAGCCGATCGTCGATATGTTAGTTGAGGTTAAAGATATTCTTAAAATCGATACACATAGTGCAGAAATGGAGGCATTAGGTTATCAAGCGATGGGTGAGTTTGGGATATCGGGTCGTCGTTATTTTCGCAAGGGTAGAACCCACCACATTCACAGTTTTGAAGTTGGTTCACCGCAGATAGAGCGCCATTTAGCGTTTCGAGATTATATGATTACCCATTCTGAAACCGCCCAGGAATACAGCGAACTAAAGAGAAAACTTGCCCAAAAATACCCTGATAATATTCAGGCGTACATGGACGGAAAAGATGGGTTCATTAAAGCAATGGATCTGAAAGCTGCAAAGTGGCGAGCATCTCATTAAAATTATGATATGGGAAGTGGCAATTCTTGATATTAAGCCTAATATGACTGGAGCAACATAACATATGAGTGATATCGGTCTCACACACATCGCACTGCCCGTTTCTGATGTCGATCGCACTATCGAATTCTACTCCAAGTATGCTGGAATGCAGGTCGTTCACCGCCGCATCGATGCAGAAACTGGTGTTGCTGTGGTCTGGCTCTCCGATCGCACTCGCCCTTTTGTAATTGTGCTAATTCAAACAGACTCCGTACATCCCGTTCTGTCTCCCTTTGCACACCTCGGAGTAGGTTGCAAAAGCCGCGAATATATGGACGAACTCTGCGACAAAGCACGTCAAGAAGGCGTGCTGCTTGAGGAACCAAAAGATGCTGGATATCCGATCGGCTACTGGGCTTTTTTGCGAGACCCGGACGGTCAATCGATTTTAGATTTTAGATTTTAGATTTTAGATTTACTTGCGCGAGATAAATGCGGGGGCAATAAGTGATTT
>NZ_JAUBPB010000075.1:0-35991 GCF_036700545.1 Microcoleus sp. SVA1B4 | reverse complement strand
CGTCCTTTTTGGACGGGCGGGACGCCCATCCCACAATAACAATTAAAATTGTAAGTTATTTAATTCGCGATCCTTAGCAAGGGGAGGGTTGGGGTGAGGTAAAACATTTACGAATCATTTAGGATTGCTATAATAAAGCGGACTTGAGATTATTTCCTTCCAATACGATCGCACAAACGTCTATCTTCCTCCTTCACATCAGCATTCGTCCGCAAATAATCGCGCACGCGATCGCAACCATCAGCCAACAAATCCACTTTCAAAACTCGCTCCACATCCCACAAAATCAGCGTATTATCCTCACTCACAGAAGCCACAAATGACCCATCCCCACTATACGCTACCCCCCGAATCGCCGCAGAGTTACCTCTAAGCGTTGTTAATTCCGTACCGTCAAGCTTCCAAAACTTCAGCGTATTGTCTACACTACCAGAAGTAATAATATTACCGTCCGGGCTAAACGCCACCCCCCATACCGCGGCCAGATGACCTTCCAGAGTTCTCAGTAACTTACCATCCACAGTCCAAAGCTTAATCGTATTGTCCCCGCTGCCAGAAGCCAGAAATTTACCGTCAGGGCTAAATGCCACCCTCCACACAGCAGCAGTATGACCTTGAAAAGTTCGTAGGGGCAGTGCCCCCGTGCCTGCCCCATCAAGCTTCCACAACTTAACAGTACCATCCCCTCCTGCCGAAGCAATTAGCTGACCGTCAGGGCTAAATACCACCTGCCAAATAGGAGCATGATGTCCTGTCATAGTATGCAATAAAGTACCATCGGGCCGCCAAAGCTTGATAGTATTATCTTGACTTCCAGAAGCAAGAATTTGACCGTCAGGACTGAAAGCCAACCCCATAACTGTAGCGTTATGACCTACCAAAGTTGCGATCGCTTTTCCGTTTCGAGTCCAGATATTCACCTTATTATCATTTCTGCCAGAAGCAATTAACTTGCCATCGCCACTCAGGGCAACAGCATAAATCGCAGCGTTTTCTACAGTGAAAGTCCTCAACAATTTACCTTGCCGACTCCAAAGCTTAGTCGTGCCATCCTCGCTGCCTGTAGCAATTGTAGAACTATCCGAACTCAGTGCGATCGCCCAAATCCCCGCTTTATGTGCAGTAATCATCGTTCGCAATGGGTTTTGACTCTGCCACAGCCTCACCGTATTTTCTGCACCCGCCGAAGCAATAAAACTGCCATCCGGGCTCCAAGCTATCCCCCAAATCGCAGCAGTGTGACCTCTCAATGTCGTCCGTTCTGTTCCGTCAAGATTCCAGAGTTTTACAGTTTGATCGCGACTTGCAGAAGCAAGAGTCTGACCATCTGGACTGAAAACAACTTCCGATACTACAGCAGAATGACCTTCAAGCGTTCGTAGGGGCAGCGCCCCCGTGCCTGGCCCATTAACTGTCCAGAGTTTCACCGTTTTGTCTCCACTTCCTGAAGCCACAATCTGACCGTCTGGACTAAACGCTGCTGCTGATAACACAGAAGTATGACCCCGGAAAGTTCGTAGGGGCAGTGCCCCCGTGCCTGCCCCGTCTTTGTTCCAGAGTTTCACCGTTTTGTCTCCACTTGCCGTAACAATAGTCTGACCGTCTGGACTGAAAGCCACTGAGGGTACCCCAGCAGTATGACCCTGGATAGTTCGTAGGGGCAGTGCCCCCGTGCCTGCCCCGTTTTTGTTCCAGAGTTTCACCGTTTTGTCCATGCTGGCAGAAGCAATTGTTTGACCATCGGGACTAAACGCCACTGTCCAGATACCAGCAGTATGACCCTGAAAAGTTCCTAGGGGCAGTGCCCCCGTGCCTGCCCTATCCAGTTTCCAAAGTTTTACAGTCCCATCATCACTTCCAGAAGCAAGAAACTGACCGTCCGGGCTAAATTTGACAGATCGAACGATCGCCTGATGACCTTTGAGTGTTGCTATTTGCTTTCCGTCCCGCCGCCAAACTTTAATCGTTTTATCCACACTTGTTGAGGCAATAAACTTACTATCCCGACTAATATCAATTCCCATAACTGCCGCTTTATGTCCCGATAAACGGTTGTATTCAGCCGCTTCATAAACCGCTTGACGCAATACATTGATAACTCGATCTTCAATGTTTTTATCCGTCTTGTTTAAACTTTGTAGTCGGCGCTTAGCTTTAATTGCTTCTATTAGCGCATCCAATCGACGATTAGAGGCAAACAGCCCCTCCGAGGAAGAAACCAGCGCTTCAAGTTCACTCATCCGAGCTTCGCGCTCACTAATAACGGCTCGGCGATACTGAAAATAACTTGTTACTCCTAAAGCACAGGCAAGCAGCAGTGCCATACTCACAGAAAATAGTAAGGCCCTCTGTCGTTTAACTGCTTTTTTTTCTTGAATTAATCGCATTTGTTCCTGGGCCAGTCGCGCTTCCACTTCTTTGGTGCGTTCTGCTTCTAAAGCTTGTTGAACTTCTCGCCTATCTAGTTCGGCACTAGCAGCTAAGAACTGATAGTCTAGGTTACTCAAGCTTTTTTCCTGCGCCCAGATTTGACCATCTTTTAAGGCTTGTCCCCGCAAAAGTCTGGAAAAATCTGTTTGTTGTGAAGCAACCCAAGCATCGAAGGTTTGGGAGTAGGGGCGCAGTTGCCCTAATTGTTTCTCTACCCATTCCAGATTAAAAACTTCAGCATAAACCCTGTTTCTTACCTGTAAATAACCATTGTTTTTGACAACTAATCCCGATAATAATAGTTCAATTTGTTCTGGTGAGTCATCAGTTGATACGCCTCCCACTCTTTTGCTAAAAGGTAGAAATCTTTCATTTCCTTGTAGGGGCAATTCTCCTGTAGTTGCCCTATAAAGATTTGGGTCAGGCACGGGGGTACTGCCCAGAGAGTCCTCTTCAAAGTCCGAGAATGAAACAGAACCGCTGGTTAAGGGGGGGTTAGATTGTAAAATTTGCTGGTAGATGCCGAGTAATCTACCCGCGCGTTGTTCGTTGCGAATAATCCGCTCCTTTATGGTTTTTAAATGTTCCGGCTCATCCTGAGATTCCCATTTATTAATGATATTTTCTCGCACTAAACGATCTACCCAAAACTCTTCCGATCCTGGGGGAATTGTTACTACTTTTTGCGGTGTAGTTTGAGTTGCTATGTAGGCTAAATAGCACAGTTTTTGCGTCAGAAATGGCTGCCCAGAAGTCCAAGCCAATATCTGTTTGAGAATAACTTGATAATTATTGACTACATTTGCCAATCCCGCCGCTAATGGCTGGGCTTCTTCTAGTTCAAAACCTCGTAAATTTATCGCTCGACCAATATTAAAAGGAGTTCGTTTTTTATCAACAATTAAATCCCTAGGTGTTGCTACTCCAAAAATTGCAAAAGTAATACGATTATATTCTGGATTAATTGAGCGTTGATTATAGCAAAAGCGAATTAGGGCAAAAAAATCATCGACAGGGAACTCTAGACTGAGAACACTGTCAATTTCATCAATAAATATAATGATTTTGTTTTCAGGAAACTTGGCCAACAAAATATCTTCAATAAAATGACTCAATCTTTGCAAAAATGATACATCTTCTTCATCACGCCACCAGGTTTTTAAGTTAACTTGCCCTAAAAGATTGAAGCCGCGCCACAGTTCCCCAATCATACCTTTATACCACTGTAAAGGAGTGATATTTTCACTACCGATGCGGGTCATATCGATCGTGCTGCATTGAAATCCTTCAGCTTGCAGTCGGTGCAGGGTGCGGACTAATAGGGAAGATTTGCCCATTTGCCTCGAATTGAGGACATAACAAAATTCGCCTGCTTTTAAGGCTTCATAGAGTTCGGAATCTGCTTGTCTTACTACGTAGGTAGGTGCATCACTGGCGAGACTGCCACCAATTTGGTATGTTACCTGGGTCATGCGGTTTATGGGTGGGTTTAAAGTTGAGTATGTAGGGAATTTATTTAGAGGTAAGGATGTGGTGCTGGAGCTTCATTATAATATAAATTATGCCCCATTAGGGTTAATTACTCCCTTGTTTTTTAGTGCGCGTAGGGGGACTTTGTTTGTATAGCAGCGATTTATCATCGCCAGGAAAATTCGACTTTTCCTGGCGGATATTGGATTACGCAAAGAAACAGTAAAGTCGGCTCTAAATAAAGTTGTGCGAACCAAAATAGACGCGGTACAACTCACAGCTTAGGGTACAGCGGTTGTTATCGATATGAATCAGACCCATACTAAATAATTTAGAAGCCACTATCGGATCTAATTCCACTCCGTGTTCCGATTTTACCACTTGTTTAAGTGCAACCATAAGTTCGGGTTCCTCTTGCAATGTTGCCCAAAAACTCCGCAAATAATCTTTATAAATTCCCGCTATTGTCGGAGCTTCTTGTAGTAGCCGATCTAGCGTTACACTGTTTTGACAGAGGTGGTAAAGAGCTAGCCGCACCAGATAAGGATGCCCCCCCACCATTGCCATCAGTCGATCGGCATTGGAGCCATCTGTCCAATCCACTCCGTGACGCTGGGCTAAAGCAAGTATCTGCTCTTCTGTAAAATAGGGCAATTGCAGTGGTAAACCGATATTAAAAGGCGATTCAGTGAGCTTTAAAGGAATATAAATTTCTGTGGAGTGAAGAACGATTAACCGCAGTTTTCCCAAGGTTTCAATCCGCTTTGCTTCTTCATGCCAGCTTCGCAGCAGCGGCAAAAATTCTCTGGCAATTTTTGGATACTCAAAAATTATATTTACTTCATTTAAAGCTAACACAAGAGGCTTACTGATTTCTGCTAATATATATTGTTGGAAATAGATGGTGCAACTTACTTTGCTACCCATGTCTTCATCCCAATAATCATCTAATAGAGGTGGTAATTCTAGGTGACGGCTGATGTTGGCACAAAACCAGCGTAAAAATTTATCGATATTGACTAAAACAGCTTCCTCGGCTTGCTGAAAATCTAAACTTACAGTTCGATAGTCAAGAGAAGTCGCGCGCTCTAAAATCCGTAACAGAAGGGAACTTTTTCCCATCTTCCTGGGAGCTTTAATCCGCAGCACACTTCCGGGTTTGGTAATCTCTCGATAGGCGAGTTCTTCAATTAGCGGGTGAGAGATATAAAATGGCGAACCGAGGGGCACGGGAGAGCCGGGAAATTCTAAAGGTGTTGCTAGGCATTGGCTGCGGGTGAATTCTTCAATTAATTCTCGTTCCTCTGTGGTCAGGGAACGTGATTCTAAACAAGAGCGAAAATTGGATTTGCTAATAGATGTCTGCAAGATTTGAGAGAGAGATTGCCACAAGGATGAGGCTATGTTTCTCAGGTAATGCTCTCCGTAATGAGAGGCAGATGCAATACTTGTATAAGTTTTTCCTTCCCAAACTTGGCGAAGTATGATTTCTTGTATTGGATATAAATCTTTTTGTAATCGCACACGAGTTAGCTGTAGTACCTCATCTATCGTCATAATTTGCAATTATCCCCTGAGTGTATCGTTGATATTATCACTTATAATTGACTGTAAAGCTGAGAGCGATCGCCGATTGGATTGCGACACGATCCTGTCGCGACATTTTTCCGGGGGTAATTGGTCAAATCGGTTAAATATCCCCGAAGAGTATCACTGTCAATAATCAAGAATTCCCTCGCGGGGTAGTGGCGGGTGTATTTAACCTGTCTGCACTCTTCAAGGGTACAAGACTCAACCCACCTCTACAGGTTTTTGAGAATGGTTCTCTTCGTTAAGTTTAATCCGTGACATCCGTTAAATCTGGTGATTTCCCCGTTGCCTGACTCAGGGCTGTTTCATTCTCTTGTAGGGGCAGCCCCCCGTGGCTGCCCCCATGTCCCAAACGCCTGTGCAGTCGTCTGTGGCGGGGTAGGCACGGGGAGTAGGGGTAGCACTACAAGAGTCAAAATTCATGTTTTTGGTGAGAATGAAACAGCCCTGCGTTGCCGGACTGATCGCTGAGTGCTATAACCTAATTTCAATGGGCGCTGGCGCTCTTACTGGAAAGGAATCTGCGCTCAGTTTTTCTTGATCGTTGCCCAAAATGTCATCCCGGTGTCACAGTTGATAGTGAAGGCAGAATTAAAAATGTGACAGTTGACTTTGCTAAAGCTGAGTCGATTGATGTTAATTTAATTAACAGTAGTTTCAGATCGCTGCATTTACTAATCGCAAGTGTTAAGTCCCAAAGTCTAATTCTTATTTTTGTACCCCCATTTTTTAAGTTTTTCCAGTAATCACATCTGAAAAATATTAGCAAATAACCGAGTTGATTTAATGCAAATGGTTCATAAAATGTTCCCAAATTATTTTATTCCTCACGGTCATTGCTACTTGTGGAAGCCTGGATTAGTGGGGCTACACGTTTTGTCCGATGGTTTGATAGCCGTCGCTTATTTTTTGATACCGATTACGCTGATTTATATTGTCAAAAAACGGCAAGACGTACCTTTTGACTGGGTTTTCATGCTGTTCGGCTCTTTTATTATATGCTGCGGGATTACTCATATTATGGAAATATGGACGCTGTGGCATCCTAATTATTGGTTCTCGGGTTTTCTTAAAGGGATTACGGCGCTGATTTCGCTATGTACCGCAGCCGTGCTGGTGGAACTAATCCCAAAAATCTTGGCTATTCCCAGTCCCGCTCAATTGGCGGCGGCAAATAGGGCTTTACAAAATGAGATTGGCGATCGCAAACAAGCTCAGGAAGCACTCTCGGAATTAATGCTAGAATTGGAAAAACGGGTTATTGAGAGGACGATCGCTTTAGAAGTTGCTAATGAACGTTTGCAACAGGAAAATCGCGATCGCTCTTTGGCTGAAAATTCATTGCGGCACTCGGAAGCTAAACTGCGAGAGCAGACTCAGCACTTAGAGAACGCTCTGCAACAACTTAAAGGCGCTCAAGCTCAACTCGTACAAACTGAAAAAATGTCCTCTTTGGGGCAAATGGTAGCTGGGGTTGCTCACGAAATAAATAACCCTGTCAACTTCATTTATGGCAATCTGATTCCGGCTGAGGAATACATTAAAGATATTGTGGCATTGATTAAGGCTTATCAAGTTTATTACCCCACTCCGGCGCCGGAAATTGCAGATAAGATTCACACTATAGAACTCGATTTTATTTTAAAAGACTTGCAAAAACTTTTTGGTTCGATCAAAATTGGAGCAGAGCGAATTAAGGAGATTGTTAAGTCTTTACGAACTTTCTCGCGGTTAGACGAAGCTGACATGAAAAAAGTAAATATCCATGAAGGTCTCGATAGCACTTTAATGATTTTGCAGCACCGCTTGAAAGAACAAGCAAACCGTCCTCCTATCCAAGTGATTAAAGAGTATGGAGATGTGCCAGCATTGCAATGCTACGCTGGGCAGCTTAACCAAGTATTTATGAATATTTGTTCTAATGCTATTGATGCTTTAGAACAGATTGTACAGCAGGGATATTCGACCAACGGCTATTGGGAAAATAATTTATCTGAAAACTTAGAAAACCCCCATTGCCCACTGCTAAAAATTCGCATCCGCACGCTTTTAGTTGATGGCAAGTGGGTGCAGATTCACATTGCTGATAATGGCAGTGGCATAGATTATGATGCGATCTCTAAAATTTACGATCCATTTTATACAACGAAACCTATTGGTGCTGGTACTGGGCTGGGTTTGGCGATTTCTTATCAAATTATTCAAGCCCATGAAGGTTATTTGCGCTGCACTTCCGAGGTTGGGAGAGGTACTGAGTTTATCATTGAAATTCCTTTGCGATCGCAATTTGGCGCTCGCCACCTAGTGCAGAAGCAAGCTGTTATGAACAAGCAGGGTTTAGGCGTTAATAAATAATGCTGAGTCCAGCTACAAATTTCGGTTTCGTTTATTTTTTGCCTAACTTAGGCATCATCAAATCCATATTATCTGCCAATAACAACTATTATGTGGGAAGCACTCAAAAATATCTTTTCCTCAACTCAGTATATGCCTCACGGTCATTGCTATCTTTGGCAAACGCCTTTAGTGTGGCTGCACGTAACTGGGGACTTTTTAATCGCGATCGCCTACTATTCAATTCCGGCGATGTTAATTTATTTTATCTTCAAGCGGCGCGATGTTCCTTTTTTAGGAATATTTGGTTTATTTGGTGCATTTATTATTCTGTGCGGCACGGGTCACTTGCTAGAAATTTGGACGTTGTGGCATTCCGCTTATTGGCTGTCGGGGATTGAAAAAGGAATTACTGCACTGGTTTCCTGCTTCACTGCCGCCTCAATGGTAACACTATTGCCCCAGTTTTTGTCTTTAAAAACCCCCCAAGAATTAGAGGCAATAAATCGCAAGTTGCAAAGTGAAATTGCGGTGCGTGAAGAGGCAGAATTAGCGTTGCGCTACGCTTATGATGACTTAGAAATTAAAGTTCAAGAACGCACGGCACAGTTGACAGAAATCAATGGTTATTTAGAAGCAGAAATTAGAGAAAGAATTGTCGCTGAATCTGCTTTGCGGGAACGAGAAACTAGGTTAACTGAACAACAAAATGGTTTGCTAGAATTAGCCAAAAATTCGAGTATCTACGAGGGAAATATCGGTGAGGCGTTGAGAGAAATTACCCAAATGGCAACTCGTACCCTGAATGTCGATCGGGCAAGTATTTGGTTTTATCAGGAAGATAAATCCGCAATGTGCTGTGCGGATCTTTACGAACTGACGCCCGATCAACACAGCGCCGGTGCAGAACTGAAAGTTGCTGAGTATCCTAGCTATTTCCAAGCTTTGAATACAGAACAGGTACTCGCAGCGGTTGATGCCAAAACCGATCAGCGAACCCTAGAATTTAGCGAATCTTATTTGAGGCCATTAAACATCTCGTCCATGCTAGATGTTCCTATTACCCATAAAGGGCAAATTGCGGGTGTAATTTGTTTAGAACATCTGGGAAGGACTAGGAATTGGACGCTCGACGAACAAAGCTTCGCTAGCTATGTGGCGCAGATCGCAGCTTTAGCAATGGAAGCTCGCGATCGCAAGCAAGCCGAGTTAAACTTGCGTTCTGTCACCGAACGTTTGCAATATTTGCTAGCGACTACCCCGGCGGTGATTTTTAGCTGCAAATTAGGGGGAAATTATGACGTAACGTTTGTCAGCGATAATATTGTTTCAATGATTGGTTACGAAGCCAGAGAATTTCTTGATGGTTCCCTTGATTGGCATAGCCTGGTTCATCCAGACGATCGAGAGATTGTTGATACTTCATTCGCTCAGATATTGGAAAAAGAATCGATTTCCTACGAATACCGCGAACGGCACAAAGACGGTGGTTATCGCTGGATATACGATGAGGTTAAGTTAGTCAAAGATGCTGCTGGTCTACCTGTGGAGTGCGTGGGTTATGGAGTAGATATTACTGCTCGCAAACAGGCGGAACTAGCCTTGCAGCAGCAAGTAAAAAGGGAGCGGCTCGTTAATTCCATTCAAGAGCGGATTCGTTCTTCTCTTAACCTAGAAGAAGTAATGAAAATGGCTGTTGAAGAAATTCGCCAGTTTTTGTCAACTGATAGAACAATTATTTACCGATTTAATCCAGATTGGAGTGGATTTATAGCCGTCGAATCGGTATCCGTCGGTACGATGCCGATTTTGGGAATTGACATTAATGACCCTTGTTTTCGAGAACACTACGTCTCTGTTTACGAGCAGGGACACCTGCGCGCGATCGACAATATTTATACAGCAGGTATTTCAGAGTGCCACATTAATTTACTGAGCGAGTTGGAAATTAAAGCTAACCTCGTGGTTCCCATTTTGCAAGGTAAAAAACTATGGGGGCTACTCATTGCTCATCACTGCCGCAGTCAAAGGCATTGGATCTCTTCTGAGATAGAATCTCTCAAGCAAATTTCCGTGCAGCTAGCAATTGCCATCCAGCAATCCACCCTTTTTGAACAAGCCAAAACAGAAATTGCCGATCGCAAATTAGCAGAAACAGCATTACAAAAAGCTGTTGTAGCTGCTGATACAGCTAACCGCGCCAAGAGCGAATTCCTTTCTTCTATGAGCCATGAATTGCGGACTCCGCTGAATGCCATTCTCGGATTTAGTCAGGTGATGGTGCGCGATTCATCTCTCAACAATCAACACCAGCAGCACCTAGAAATTATTAATCGCGCTGGCGAACACTTGCTTTCGCTAATTAATGACATTTTGGAAATGTCCAAAATTGAAGCGGGCCGAAGTCAGCTTAATGAAAGCAGTTTTAATTTAATGCGCTTGCTGAAAACCTTAGAAGAAATGTTTCGATTAAAAGCTAAATCTAAGAAATTGCAGCTAAATTTGGAAGTGGGTGACGGTGTACCGCACTTTGTTAGTGGAGATGAAGGTAAACTGCGGCAAATTTTGATTAATCTTGTAGGAAATGCGATCAAGTTTACAGAGATGGGTAGCGTTACTTTGCGAGTTAAAAAGAAGGTAGAAGAAAGTTTGGGCGCTGAAACCGCAGAGTTTTCGGACACACAAACAAAACTTGCCGACGCGGCTTCTGAACATTCCGAAAGCTTAGCGGTTGAAACCACAGCTATACAAAGAAAACCTGGATGGTGCACTGGTTTTAATCCCTCCGAAAGCTTGGGGGAATTTGATTGTGTAGATGCGAATGACATTCACCCGGAATTGTTACGCCTTCAGTTTGAAATTGAAGATACTGGCCTTGGCATTGCCCCTGAAGAGATGAATAAGTTATTTGAACCCTTTGAGCAAACAAAAACAGGTCAAAAGTCTCAACAGGGGACTGGATTAGGTTTACCAATTAGCCGCAAATTTGTACAAATGATGGGAGGAGATATTACTGTCAGCAGTACACCTGAGTTGGGAAGTAAGTTTGCATTTGATATTCAAATCAGCCTTGCCACTCCCACCGAGATTAAAATCCTTAAACCGCAGAAAAAAGTAATTGCTTTAGCACCGAATCAACCAGAATACCGGATTTTGGTTGTTGACGATCGCGCGGATAATTGCCTAGTCATAGAGAGATTATTGTCACCACTAGGCATCCTCGTGCGATCGGCTAGAGATGGTCAAGAAGCTATTGCTGTATGGGAGGATTGGCAACCGCACCTGATCTGGATGGATATGCAGATGCCTGTCATGGATGGCTATGAAGCCACAAGACAAATTAAAGCTCATCCTCTTGGAAAACAAACTGCAATAGTTGCTCTTACTGCTAGCGCTTTTGAAGAAGAACGACAAACTATTTTAGGAGCAGGCTGCGATGATTTCATGCGTAAACCTTTCGAGGCAAAGATATTATTTGCGAAAATGGAAGAACTTTTAGGAGTGCGTTACATTTACGAGGAATCTGTTGATGCACCACTAGACAATGAAAGCGAAATTAGCGGAGTGACTAGCAATCAATCTGTCGAGTTACAACTCAGTCAAATGCCTCTTGATTGGGTAGAACAGATATCTCATGCCGCTCATGAATGCTGCGATGAGAAAATTGTCAAGTTGATTGAGGAAATGCCTAGCCAGTTGGCTTTTTCCGCACAATATTTAACTACTTTGGTGCAGGATTTCCTATTTGACGATATTATAGAGATAGCACAATCAGCAGTTGCATCGAGGTAAAAATACCTCTTTTCAATCAATCTAATTGGAGGAAGTTTTTATATTTAAAAAAGACCTAAAGTTAAACCCATATAGCGTCTCGTTGCTATCTTCTTTTATGCGAGACAATCTCCTTTTATATTGTTTCGTTTTTGTTGAGGTAAACTTCTTAAGTGTTAATATCTTTTATTTTGAAAAACTACCGTGAGCGAGTGCATGGACAGCTATCAATATCCTACAATTCAAGCCAACATTTTAGTAGTTGATGATAAGCCCGATAATGTGCGGCTTTTATCTACAATATTGACCGAACAAGGGTATCAGGTTCGTAAAGCGCTGAACGGGCAAAGGGCGATCGCTACAGTGCAAGAGTTTCCGCCGACTCTAATTTTGCTGGACGTGATGATGCCAGAAATGAATGGATATGAGGTATGTGCAAAGTTGAAAGCTTCACCAAAAACCAGTTCCATTCCCGTGATTTTCTTAAGCGCCTTAGATGACGTTTTAGATAAGGTGAAAGCTTTTGATGTGGGAGCCGTTGACTATATTACTAAACCTTTTCAAGGTAAAGAAGTATTGGCACGAGTGGCGAATCAGTTAACAATTCAAAGTCAACAACAGTTACTTCAAGAGCAAACGAAGCAATTCCAAGAACTTGTCGAACGTTTGCAAAACGAAATTAAAGAGCGGCAGGGGGTGGAGCTAGCTTTACGGCTTGCTCAAACAAAGTCGGATCATTTATTGCTGAATATTTTACCAGCAGCGATTGTTGAAAATTTGAAAAAGGGCGAGGGTTCTCCGGCCCAGAGGTTTGATTCAGCAACAGTTCTTTTTGCCGATATTGTCGATTTTACGTCTATTGCTGCTAGAATGTTACCTTTAGAATTGGTAAATGTACTAAACCAGATTTTTTCAAGGTTTGACCAACTAACTGAAAAACACGGTTTGGAAAAAATTAAAACAATTGGAGATGCTTATATGGTAGCGGGGGGGTTGCCGGTGCCGAGGGCAGATCATGTAGAAGCGATCGCGAATATGGCCTTGGATATGCAGGAAGCGATCGCTGATTTTCAAACTGACAGAGGCGAACCATTTCAAATTCGGATTGGCATTCATACAGGGCCAGTAGTTGCGGGCGTAATTGGCACTAAAAAATTTAGCTATGACTTGTGGGGAGATACTGTTAATGTTGCTTCTCGGATGGAATGTCAAGGATTACCGGGATATATTCAAGTTACTACAGCTATTTACGAACTGTTAAAAGATCGGTATTTATTTGAGGAAAGAGGTGCGATCGCGGTTAAAGGAAAAGGAGAGATGATCGCCTATTGGTTAAAAGCTAAAAAAAATAATTCAGCGGTTGAAAGCGATGCTTGTCTAACGCAGTCCACTCCTACGGAACTAAGAGAGTACCCACATACCCCACTTCTTTAAGAAGTCGGGTATCTAACCTAGGAGCTATGGATGAACGTCGAGCTAATCCTTAAAAAATGAAAACAATTTGCAGTTGCCAATTTGTATTTTCCCGGACGATTTCAATGCGATCGATAAATTCTCGAAAGTAAAACCTGCGTTCTGATTCTGATAAATCGAGCCAAAATTGGGGAAGGGAAACTGTTTGGGCAATTTCTCGCAAATTTACTGGGGGTAGTTGCGCTAATTTGCTTTGCAGTTCGGCAATTTCGGTGCGGATTTTGTAGGCTCTAAACTCTGCCGTTTCCGTGTCTAATATGCCGCTGTCAATCAGGGCCCAAAGTTGCTCTATGATTTCTTGTTTCGATGCGATCGCCCTGACAATTCCTGCTTTCATTCCATTCATATTCGGCATTTGCAACCCAGCAACAGCATCGGGTAAATCCCGACAAATACCGGCGATGGTTAATTGCAATACTTCATCGTAGGAAATGCCGCTACATTTAGGCTGTTTTGGACAGTTAATCGGTCGCAAATAAAGGTATTCTTTTTCTTTGCGGTAGGAGGTGACTTTGGCAACTGTCATGGGCGATTTGCATTCTGCACAAATTGCTAAACCTGCGAGGGAACGTGGGGCGCTAGCGCTGCGAGGAGAAAGGCAGCGGTTGCGGCGCAGCAACCTGTCTATTTGGGCGGCTTCTTCTCTGGAAATAATCGGGACGTGGGTGTTAGAAATTACTTGGCCGTTTTGATATTCCAAATCGCCTCGGTAGGCGGGATTTGTCAGCCAGCGGCGGCCGGTACTTACAGAAATTTTTTTGTTGTATTTCTTGGCTAAATACCGCACGGAACCTCGCAAGGAACCGTAAATTAAAAAGTGTTCAAAAAAGTCTTTGACGGTGGGGGCGGTGGTTTTATCGATCGTATAACAATCTTTGCCGCGCCGGTAGCCGTAGGGAGCCTTACCCGGTGGCATCCGGGATTTGATGCGGTTGCGCGCGTGTCCTTTGCGAATACTCCGGCTGTGTTGGCTGCGCTGGATTTCTGCGAGGATTTGCAGCAAGTTTTTGCGGTTTCTTGGTTCTGTTTCTTCTTGGACAATGATTTCGACGCCGAGGTTTTCGAGTTGGGCGAGGTGCGAACACACTTGCTGCAATGTGTCGCCTAGTTCTTCAAACCGCTGAATTAACAGGTATTTGACTGGTTCTGTTTCGCAGTCTTTGAGGAGTTGTTGCAGTTGCTGTCGCCCTCCTAAGTCTTGATAGGTGCGATCGACTTCTTGGCCCCAATTTTCCGGTGCGGGTGCTGATTCCAGTAGCGGTTCGGTGTAAGAATAAGCGATGATTTTCATCTGTTACTCGCTGAGTTCGATGATGTTGCCGTCGGGATCTTGGGTAAATAATGCCGATCGACCTGACGCGCTCATTTGGAACGGGCAATTGTGAGCGATTAACTGCTGTTTTGCTGCCTCTAAGTTGACCACAGAAAATGCTAGATGTCGGTTGCGTCCCCATTTGGCATGGTCTACGGCATCTGGGATAATTGTTGCACCTAAAATTAGGTGGAGCTGGAAGTCGCCGATTTGATACCAGATTCCAGGAAATTTTAAGTCGCGATCGATTTTTTGCAGTTTTAGTACGGTGCTGTAAAAGTGTTGGGATTTTTCCAGGTTGGAGATGAGGATGGCGCTGTGGAGGGATTGAGTAATTTGCATTTTTGTTGGGATTTATGGTTTTTTTTTTACCGCTGATGCAGGCTGATGAACGCAGATTTTTTGATGTTGGTTGAGTTTTTGATATGATAACATTGTCCGTCGCTCTTAATATATCCATTATCAAGTCTTGTAACAAAAAACTGCCCGCTGGGAGTGTTTTTAACAATGGTTTCTCAAAAAAGTGCGATCGTCTCCAGAGCGGGCAAATTCCGTCTCCGCAATGTCTTGGTAGTTCCCTTTGTTCTGCAAATTTTGGCTGCTGTTGGCTGCGTTGGCTATCTCTCTTACAGAAACGGAGAGCAGATAGTCAACGATATTGTTAGTCAGTTGCGGCAGGAAGTGAGTGCGAGAGTTTACGAACGTGTTCAAACCTATCTGGAAGCTCCGCCACTGGTGAATCAGATCAATCAGGATGCTGTACCTTTGGGGGTGTTGAACTTTGACGATTTGGAGCAAGCTCGACCCTATTTTTGGAAACAAGTTCTGCAATTTAAGTCGATCGGTCACGCGGGAATTGCCAACGAAAAAGGTCAGTACCTGCGTGTGGGTTGGGTAAATCGGCTGGTTGGACTTGAACAACCTCAGCTTGCCCAGCAACTGATTCCGGGGGGTGGCGACTTGATATATTACAACCTTGACGATAATGGAAACCCGACCACAATCGAAAAAAACACGCCCAATTATGACGTTCGCACGCGCCCTTTTTACAGAGTAGCTGTTGAGAATAAACAGGCAGCTTGGAGTGAAGTTTATATTAATTTTGGCTACGGTACGCTGCAAATTAATGCGAGTCTACCCTATTATGATGCCGAAGGGAAACTAATTGGCGTGCTGACTTGCCAGATGGGACTAGATCAAATTCGCCAATTCCTGCAAACCTTAAGGGTGGGTAATTCCGGTCAAGTATTTATCATTGAACCCCAGGGTGAGTTAATAGCCACCTCGCTTAAAGAACAGCCTCTTTCGGTGGGAAAAGGCAAAGATACAAAGCGGCTCAAAGCACAGGAAAGCAGCAACCCCCTGATGCGTCAAAGTGTGATTTATCTGCTCGATAGCTTCAAGCGTTTGGAAGACATCGATCAAACTGTTCAACTTGACTTTTATCTGAACGGTGAGCGGCAATTTATCCAAGTTTCTCCGCTAACAGACAAGTATGGTCTCAATTGGCTGAGTGTAGTAGTAGTTCCTGAAGCGGACTTTATGGCGCAAATTTATGCTAACACTCGCCAGACCATTTTGCTGTGTATTGTGGCTCTCATTGTCTCTGTTGCAATGGGTATTTTCACCGCTAGCTGGATTACTCGCCCCCTAAACCAAATTGCTCAAGCTTCAGAATATCTAGCAGGTGGTGCTCTCAACCAGAACGTTGATTCCAGTCGGATTTGGGAAATTGAAACCTTAAGAAATTCCTTTAATAGCATGGCGAGACAACTGCAAGAATCCTTGGAAACGCTAGAAGATAAAGTCAAAGAACGTACCTCGGAACTCGCCACCGCCACTAAACAAATTGCCGCTCTCAACCAGCGTCTGAAAGCGGAAAACTTCCGCATGAGTTCCGAACTCGATATGCTCAAACAAATGCAGCAGTTGATTCTGCCAAAACCTGCTGAACTTGCAGCTATTGAAGATTTAGATATTGCCGGATTTATGGAACCAGCCTCGGAAGTAGGTGGTGATTACTACGACGTACTTTGTACTAACGGGGTTGTCACAATTTGCATTGGTGATGTCACCGGACACGGATTAGAAAGCGGCATTTTGATGGTGATGACTCAAGCTGCTGTCCGCACTCTTCAGGAAATGCAAGAATCCAACCCGGTGCGTTTTTTAGATACCCTCAACCGCACTATTTATAAAAATGTTCAGCGCATGAACTCCGACAAAAATATGACACTAGCTTTGCTCAACTATGCCGATCGCACAATTAGTATCAGCGGTCAACACGAGGAAACTCTTGTGGTCAGGAAAGGTGGTAAAATCCAGCGAATAGACACCATGAATTTAGGATTTCCGCTCGCCTTAGATGAGGATATTTCCCATTGGATTAGCCATGTTTTAGTAGACTTAGAGCCGGGGGACGGGGTGGTGCTTTACACTGACGGCATTCCCGAAGCTAGAAATATGCACAAAAAATTCTATGGTATTGAAAGACTCTGTGAAGTGGTTTCTCAAAACTGGCATTTGAGCGCCGAACAAATCAAGGAAGCCACCATCGCTGATTTGCGAAATTTTATTGGAAAACAAAAGGTTTTTGATGACATTACTTTGCTAGTATTGAAGCAACAGGGAAATATTGTGCATAATTTATGATTGACCGAAAGCATCCAGGATACAAGCCCCCGGATTCATTCCTTCGCAGACTCAGAACCCAGAAATAAAAGACCTGTATCCCATGAAACTTGCCCCCCGAATTTATCCGTGGGGTCAATCTAAAATCTAAAATCTAAAATCTAAAATCGATTGACTGTCGTCAACCAGGTTTCTACGAGGAATCTTGGATTTAGTGGTCAAGCATCGAAGCAGAAACAGGATTTCGAGTTCCACGTCTGTAAGTTCTAATACCTTACCGCGAGCGAATCAAACAATTTTGTGCTTCCCGATTCGGGAGTTTAAATTATGAAACCACAAATAAATTTAGCACCATCTAAATCTCCAGAAGAACTCTATACCCAGCTACAGGAGTTGAGCGAAAAACTTGAGGAAGTAGAGGATGAAAAAAATAGCTATGAAACGTTAGTAGAAATTATCACGCAACACTCCACGGATCTGGAAAACCAGATCCATCATAAAAACCGAGAGATGCAGACTTACATTGAGCAGGTAAAAAAGGTTATAGATGCAGCTATTGCTGTAAAAAATAATAGCTTTGAACCCCAGATATTGTCAGATGTGGCAGCGCGCAGTGATGCACTGGGAGAACTAGCACAGGTATTTTCGCATATGGTGCAAACGGTGAAAGCGCGGGAACAAGAATTAGAGAAACTTTTGCAGGCTTACGGACGTTTTGTTCCCGCTGAATTTCTCCAATTTCTCGGCAAGCAGAGCATTGTTGATTTCCAGCTTGGAGATCACGTGAGTAAAGAGATGGCAATTATGTTTTCCGATATGCGTTCCTTCACCACGATGGCGGAGCAAATGACTCCTCAAGAAAACTTTGACTTCATCAATAACTATTTACAGCAAGTTAGTCCCGAAATTCGTAAGCACAATGGTTTTATTGTCAAGTATATTGGAGATGGAGTCATGGCAGTTTTTCCTGATGGCGTGGATGATGCTATTCAGGCAGGAATTGTGAAATTGGAGCAGTTGCATAAATACAATCAAAGCCGTAAAATAAATGGGGATATACCGCTGAAGATTGGCATTGGTATCCATGTGGGTGATACGATGGTTGGGATTATTGGAGATGCGAATCGGATGCAAGCAGATGCGATCTCAGATCATGTCAATCTCACCGCTCGTCTGGAAGGTTTGACTAAGTATTATGGCGTATCTTTATTAATTTCTGGAGATGTGGTACAACGTTTGAGTCAACCCGAAAAGTATCATATCCGTTTTTTGGATCGGGCTATTGTCAAAGGTAGACAAGAAGCCATTACAGTTTGTGAGGTGTTAGATGTTGAAGTAGAACCAGTGCGATCGCTCAAAATTCAAACCTTGCCTATATTTGAGGAGGGACTCCAAGAATATTGTCAGGGAAATTTTGCTAATGCCATAGTTTGTTTTGAACAGATAGTAGCACTAAATCCAGATGACAAGCCCAGTCAACTTTACCTAAAACGCATCCAATCGCTGTTAAAAGATAGTATTCCTGCTAACTGGAATGGCGTGTGGAAATTCACCCAAAAGTGACATTAATACATCAATTGGAGGGATAAAAATCATGACATCTGGAAGCTTAAAAACAATGACCCAAATCTTTGGAGAATTCATTGAAGAATTTCCTCCTGAACACGACTCCCTAGAACTTACATTTACCCCCAGTTCTCGCCCTATCAAACAGCGCTGGCGCAACAACAGGCTTTCAGCTCATTTTGTAGCCGATTATTTGTCTAGCTTTCTACCGGTGGATGAGGAGGATGCTAGGAGCGAGAAACGGATAAAAGAAAGCAAAGGAGCTGTGAGCTACGTCGCCAACGAACTGTTAGAAAATGCGATTAAATTTAATAACGATGATACTCATTACAAGGTCAGATTTGGTATACATTTTATTGGTGAAACAGAGGTGACGGCGGTAATTTTTGCCAGTAATAGTGTCACTTCAGAAGGGGCGAGTAAGTTGAAGGAGTTTATTGAAGAAATTATGGATTCCGATCCCAATGAACTTTATTTGCAGCAGCTTGAAAAGAATGCGGAATCGGAAAGTGACACATCGGGATTGGGATTGCTGACGATGATTAATGACTATTCAGCTAAGATAGGTTGGAAATTCGAGGCTAGGCCAGATAGTGATACCATCATTGTTACGACTGTGGTTCAAATTAGCGTGTAGTTTCTAGCATTTAAATATTTACTCTCTTGTGCGATCGCACTATTTTAGTCAGGAAACAAAATCACAATGGGCATTCAAGAAATTCAAGGTGAAGATTACAGCATTCAGTACGATCCAGAATCAGTCACAGTCACTTTCCAAGGCGAACTGAGCCTGAGCGGCCCAGCAGAGTATGCACCAATAGCCGAATTATTAGATGAGGTCGCCAATGGCGAACCGCCTACTATTACCTTGAACCTAAAACAATTGGAATTTGTTAACAGTTCTGGTATCAGTATGCTGTCTAAATTTGTTATTAGCGTCCGAAAAAAGAAAACGATTCAACTTTTGGTATTGGGTTCAAATGATATTCCTTGGCAACAGAAATCTCTCAGAAATTTAGAAAAGCTGTTGCCAACTTTGAAGCTAGAATTAGCGTAGGATATGTGTAAATTTTAATTACAGTTAACACAGGCGGGACGCCCGTGCCACACATAGTTAACACAGGCGGGACGCCCGTGCCACACATAGTTAAAATAGATAAATTTGGAGGATTGGTAAATTGCTTAAGTTTGCTGGATCGGCAGTTCAATGATAAACTCGGTTCCCTTGCAGGGTTCCGACTCGCACCGAAGCGAGCCTCGGTGATTCTCTACTAAGATTTTGTAGACAATAGACAATCCTAAACCGGTACCTTTACCGATTTCCTTGGTGGTGAAAAACTGCTCGAACATTCGCTCTTTTATCTGTGGTGTCATTCCGGTTCCCGTGTCAGCAATCCGCACTCTCACGCGATCGGGGCCAGCTAATTCTGTGCTGATAAAAATTTTTAGCGCAGCATTGGGCTGATTTTGTGCTACCTCGTCCAAAGCATCGATCGCGTTGGTAATTAGATTCATAAATACTTGATTTAGCTGTCCTGAATAACACTCTACAGGAGGCAATTTTCCATATTTTTTAATTACTTGAATGTCGCGACGATCTATTTGAGAATTGAGACGGTTTCGCAAAATTAACACGGTGCTGTCAATGCTGTCGTGCAAGTCGCACATGGTCATGTTAGTGTTATCGGTTCGCGAAAAATTGCCCATAGATTTGACAATTTCGCGAATGCGATTGGAACCCATTTGCATGGAAGACATAACTTTAGGCAAGTCTTCAACTAGAAAATCAAGATCTATCTCTGCGATTTTAGCTGTGATTTCGGGACAGGGATTTGGACAGTATTCTCGATAGAGGCGCAGCAGGTGTAGCAAATCTTGAGTATAAATTTCCGCATGGCTCAAGTTGCCGTAAATAAAACTAACTGGGTTATTAATTTCGTGGACGATACTAGCCATTAGCGCCCCCAGCGAAGACATTTTTTCGCTGTGGAGGAGTTGAGCTTGAGTTTGTTTTAGTTCGCAAAGTGCGCGATCGAGCTGGGCTGCTTGAGCTTCCGCTTTCGAGGTAGCAGCACAACTTTCTTGATAAAGTTCTACCTGTTTAAGGTCGATTTCAAATTGTTCGATTTCGCTTTCTTGCTGGTATTGACTCACTACGGCATCGAAAGCTTCTAGCAAGTCGCCGCCCGCTGCTTCGACAATGTACAGCAGGTGGGGATTTTCCAGCCTGAGTTCGGCATCAGGAACTTGCACCAAGGCTTTTATTCGATCGATATATGCGCGTACTTGTTTGTCTAAATACAGTGGTGGCTCAAAATACATGGCCTTGACGGTGGCTGAAGGGGGACTCAATAAGTTGAGGCTGCTGCTAGTATTAATTAAGTCGCGGTGGGATTTTTCCATAAGCTCGATCGCCTCTAACAAATTCCCCCGCAGTTTGGCTCTTTCTACGCCATTCTGAGAGCCAACTAACCTCATGCAAAAAAAAGCCGTTCGTTGGGAAAGCATTCGCTGGCGGCCGCTGATGTTAATTACCGCAGCACTAATTTTTCTGGCTGTCGTAATTTCTTCCAGATTAAAGTAGTTGCTCAGTGCTGCCATTGGTAATACCCCCGACTCCACTAAATGTCTGTAGCTCCTGCTGACACAAGATTTAAGAGCCATAAAAAAAATTGTACAATACACTAATCAATATATTCTGTATTTCCTAATAAAGTAGTATACTAAAACACAATTATTTTCCATTTGTGGCTTATCACAATTTTTATGATTCGGCTTCTTGCACAGTTTTTCTTAATTATTCAAAAATTCACAAGTCAACTTCGCCATAATTGGAGCTTGAGTTTGCGGCAACCCGTGAGTGGCATTGGGAATAATTGCTAACTCTGCCCCCGGTATCTTGTTAGCCTAGGTTTCACAGTGCCATAGAGGAATTGTTTCGTCACTATCTGCTGCGATAACTAAGGTAGGAATTTGCAATTTGTGAATTTCTTTTTCTACTGTATCAACTGCATCTTCTGGCTGCATCCGACTCATTAAAAATGACCTTGCTACTGGTTGAGACATTAACTCCCTGCGCCACCAGGAAATTTGCTGTTATTTCTCACTTTTTCCCGCTAAACTCGCAAAAGGTTTTGCCAACTGCAAGGCCCAATCAACAACTGGAGTTTCCCACAATAGCGGCCGCAAAGCATCGTATTGACCGCAAAAACTGTCGTCCCGAATTCCGGCTGGTGCTGCTAACACTAAACTGCTCACAGAATTAGGATATTTGAGGGAATATGCAGATGCTACCCAACCGCCAAAAGAATGTCCGATGATGCAGCAAGGTTCGATATTTAGTTGTTCTACAACTTGCCGCACAAAAGCAAATTCTACAGCTACGTCGTAGCGGATTTCTGGTTTGCTGGATTCTCCAAAACCTAGCATATCTAAACTGATGCACCGAAACTGAGATTGCAATAACTCAATTAACGGCAGCCAGCAAGTCTTTTCTCCTAAGACACTCTGCAGCATCAATAAGAGTCTGCCGCACCCGATGTCGAGGTAGGCGGCTGTTTGGGTGGTGCTATTGACAAATGTAGTTAATGTGTGCGTTTGTCCTCCAAGTGCTTGAGACTGCATGGCGATCGACTCGTAAGAGGTAATATCTCTTTGTAAAGAAGAGTAACAAAAAAGCAGTCGAAAGGTTAAACTTCATTACGGAGTACACAGTTAGAAATAGACCATGATATTGTCTATGATTATTAGAAAATACTACAAACCCAAAGCAGGAGAACACTTTGAACTCTACTTTAAGACAGTACCCGGCTTGCTCTCTTCGCGAAGATGTCAGTGAGTACGTAGCACACCTACAGCTTCACATGACTTTACAAGCTCGCAACTTGCTCCCTACCATTACCACCGCTAAGGATAGTCGCGAACAACTGTTGCAGCAGACTCAGGCTCATTTTGAGAAACGTGTTTCTCGACAAGCTATTTAAACAAATTTTCGGTTTCCCCAATTTACGATCGCCCGCGATCGAACTTTCCGACATTTCAGCATCCCAGAAACCCGGTAGCCTCAACAATACCGGGTTTCTTTTCGGCTAATTATGCAGGGGGCCAGGTTTTGGGTAATATGCGTTGGGTATGCTTTAAATTTAATGTCTATGCGAATTCCGATTATTGCATTTTTGACTTTGGCTGGGCTGGCTGGCGGCGAATTGGCAGCCGGGGCGATCGATCCGAGTGCCGCACCGACTGAGGCCCAGTTTAGAGAGGGAACCGCAGAGGCGCAGAGGGCGCACAGGGAGGAGGATGAGGTCATTGGTGATAACTTAACGTTAAACCCACCGTCTCTCTTGTTTGTAGCGAAGTCTAGATCCCCCCTAACCCCCCTTAATAAGGGGGGGACAAGAAATATGCTCAAAGTGGGTCTTCTTAAGGGGGATTTAGGGGGATCTAGACTAGATGAGAAGCGACATTTGTTATCGGTTCCAGTCTTAAATAGTCACCAATCGGATGAAGTGAACCCAACTGTGCGGGATTTGCCGGCATCCGATGAGCTCGCAGCTTCTCCAGAAGTACCCGCGACGCAGCTATCCCCTAGGGAATCGCTATCTCTAAAGTCCAGCCACAATAAAGATTTTACATCTCTGTTAAAAACTCCGGCGACGATCGCGACCAACGCTGAAATCCCCGAAGCAGTAAACAGCAACGCCAGACAGCTAGGCGGTACTCTACAAATCAGTCAAGCGGGCAATGCTGAAGGCGTTTACGTTGCTGAGGTGAAAATTCGCTTTGTCAATTCCAGAGGCGAAGCTGTTGATAGAAAAGGGAATCGAATTGAGGGCAGAATTTCGGAAGATTTTATCCGAGGTGAGCTCAAACTCAAGGCGGGGGATAACTACAGCCGGGAAGTTGTACGATCGGATTTACAGCAGTTGCAGCAATTGGGATTGTTTGAGAAAGTTACGGTTTCGATCGAAGAAGTTGGCACGGATGTTAATGTAATTTACAACGTTCAAGAGCGATCGGCTCGCTCTTTTAGCGTGAGTGCCAGTCTTAGTGATGATGTTGGCCTTGCTGTTCCTCTTTCCTATACCGATCGAACTTTCGGAACAACCCCACAGCGGCTGGCGGTGGATCTTCAGCCCAGCCTCCGAGGTATCCAGTACGATGTCCAGTTTGTCAGCCCTTACCTTGCCGCCGAAGACCGTTTGGGATACAGTGTGAGAGCTTTTGGCGATCGCAGAATATCGGAAATTTTCAACAAAGATATTGATTTGCCCAACGGGAACCGAGTTCGGGAAATTCGGGTGGGGGGAAATCTCAGGTTTACCAGACCTTTGGGCGATTGGCAATCGACTTTGGGACTGAATTATACAAATATCAGTACGCGCGATCGCAACTTAAATATTGCCCGTCGCGACGAACTCGGCAATCCTCTCACATTCAGCGGCAGCGGCGTTGACGAGTTATACACTGTTTCTTTTGGTGCGATGCTCGATCGGCGCGACAATCCCTTCAACCCCACCAGCGGCTCGATTCTCAGCCTCAGCACCGAGCAGTCGATACCTCTGGGACGAGGTAACATTGTGAGTAACAGGCTGTTAGCAAATTATATACACTATGTACCAGTAACTTTGTTCGGCATCAGCGAGTCCGAAGCCTTGCCCGAAATGCTGGCTTTTAACTTACAAGCGGGTACGGTAATCGGGGATTTGCCACCAGCGGAAGCTTTTCGCCTGGGCGGCCGCAATTCAGTGCGGGGTTACGATAGCGGGGATATTGGCAGTGGCCGGAGTTATTTTTTAGCTTCCGGCGAATATCGGTTTCCTGTGGGTCAGGATGTTGGCGGCGTGATATTTGTTGATTTTGCGTCGGATTTGGGAACGGGAGATAGTGTACTCGGAAAACCGGCGGTAGTCAGGGACAAACCGGGGACTGGGGCGGGTGTTGGGGTGGGTGTGAGGGTGCGATCGTCCTTTGGATTAATTCGCTTAGATATGGCTGTTAGCGACTCCGGCGACCTCAAACTTATACTCGGTACAAAGCAGCGATTTTAAATTAGTCATCAGTCACGAGTTAACTGTAGGGGCGGGTTTTACCAACAATATTTGATAACCGCAAACAATCTTGTAAACCCGCCCCCACACCACCGATAACCCAGATTAACCTGATATTCGAGCGAATCCAAAAAATGTAGATTCGGATTTGCCGCCCAAGTGGGGGCGGGTTTATTATATTGTTGGTTTCTGGCATAGATGATTGGTAAAACCCGCCCCTACAGGATGCGTGAAGATACAAGAAGCGATTTCAATCGCCAGTTGCTAAAAAAGGTTTCAGCCTACGGTTTTAAACAGCGGGGTGTCTGGTATGTCTGCTAAAAATTGGGCGAGTTGTCGATCGAATAATTGAGTTTGATTTCTTTCGTCAACCCAACCTCCACAGTTTGTGGTAGTAATTGAAATGGAGTGAAATATAGCACCTCGGTAAGGACACCACAATGTGGGCTCCCTACTGGGTTGTAAGCAATTTACAATTGCTATATTTATGCTCGTAAATGCTTAACGCTTTGGTTTCTTTACATCAACAGTTTTCGGCTTAGCCGCCGGAGTGCGCGGATAAAACTTAAACTTATTGAGCGCAGCACTTGCCGATTTAGCCACACCGCTATCTATATCTCGCAAAGCTTTTTGTAGCAGCGGAATCACTTTTTCCGACTTAATCATTGCTAGTGCTTCCACAGCAGCTTCGCGCACCTCCGGATCAATATCTTGAGCTAATTTTCCCAAGGTTTCTATTGCTCGCTGACCTTCGGATCTCAGAGCATTAGCAGCAGCCATTTTACCTAAAGCAGACGCTGCAAACTTCCGGGTTTCTTTGTCCTGACTTTGAACACATCCCATCAACTGCGGTAGGGAATAGCTTGGTGCTTGTCTGGTAATTGGAAGCTGTTGTTCGACTTCGGGTTGATGTAAATCAATGGGTTGTGGTTCTGAAAAACCTGTGTAATTTAACTCTTCTTCAACTTCTGTTTGATTTAACTCACTTGACAGTTCCTGCCAAACTTCTTCTTGTGATACACCTTCGGCAAATTCTGTTGAATTTAACTGACTAAACTGCTGCTCCGGGACTTCTTGTTGTACATTACTCTCGTACTGCTCTTGCAAAGACCTGATAGTAGCTTGCATCTGAGCTTCGTGAGCTCTCAACTGCTCGTGAGCCGCTTGCAACTGACTCTCGTATTGCTCTTGCAAAGCCTCCATATTTAACTGCAGCTCAACCTCGCGGTTCTCATATTCCTCGGCAGTTTGCCTCAAGCGAATTTCGTGTTCATTTTGCAAGTTTTGCAAATGTTGCTCCATCTGAGCTTGATAATTTAGATGCAATTCGTCAGCAACTCTGAGTAAGTGATGTTCGTGTTCGGCTTGCAAAGATTGGATATTTTGCTGCATCCTAGCATTGTTAGCGGCTTCTAATTCCTCGCTGATTTGTCGCCGCAGCTCAGGCTCGTGTGCGCTGACAACTTGTTGGAGCTGACTGTCGCGTTCTGCCTGAACTTGTTGGAGCTGACTGTCGCGATCGGCCAAAACTTGTTGGAGCTGATTTTCATATTGAGCCGCAACTTGTTTGAGCTGGTTTTCGTATTGGGTAGTAACTTGTCTGAGTAAATTTTCGTGTTCGATAGTAGCTTTTCTAAGCTGATTTTCCCGTTCTCCTTTCTGAGATTCTACAGCTTGTTGCACCCGAGACATCTGAGCTAATTCTATTTCCTCAGTAATTCTGCGAGTTTGCTGCAAGTATTCTTGCTTTTGCTTCTTTAAGCGCTTTTCCACTAACCAATAAGCAACTGCTACCCCTGCCAAAAAACCTACGATCGCTCCGATGATACCCACAACTGAGATCCTCCCGACAAAATAGTGATGCTGGACTTTTTACATTTAACCATATAGCCTCCTGTAACCGCCCAGTAGCAACAGCCAGGCTGTCACTGCGAGCCAGTGAAGCGCCACCGCAGGCCAGATAGAACCGCTTTGCAGGTATGCGAGGGAGCACGCAACTCCCAAAATTGCCGCCAGTAGCAAAAATACTGGATTCATAAAGGTCGATCGACCAACCGGATAAAAAGTCAGCGCGTTCAGCGGGTGGTAAACTACAAAAACCGCCAAACTCGCACATCCCCAAAACCACAGCATTAACCCAGAAGCCTTCTCAAACGGGTGCGGCAGCATTAACACCCGGAACAATAACTCCTCGGTGATGCCCGGACTTAACAAACAGCCAACGAGCACTCCCACAATTGTACGCCGAGAGGTTTGCACGTCTACTTTTAGAAATCCTGACCAAAAACCAATGGAAAGAGCGATCGAAGTGTAAACCAGCGCCAGCATAGCTGCAACCAGCCAATCGGTGAAATCGGGAATAGTTGAAAAAGCTAGGGTGATGCGGCGTATCAGGAATCCCGGCAGCGCCATCGCACTAAAATTTAACATAATCAAACTGATCCTTAAAATTTTCAAACAGATGTTAGCAGTAAGTTGAGCCGTTTATTATGCAAAACGAATCATTGCCCCCCGTCAGAGTCCGCGTTTTTGTTTCGGGATTAGTTCAAGGAGTAGGATACCGATATTCAACGAGGAATCAAGCAAAGTATTTCGGCCTGGGCGGCTGGGTAAGAAATCTCCCCGACGGGCGGGTGGAGGCTGTCTTTGAAGGATCTAAAAAAGCTGTGGAAGGAATGATTAGTTGGTGCCGCCGCGGCCCCACCGGTGCTACGGTTAGTGAGTTGGTTTTGGAATACGAAGACCCGGAGGGCGATTCCCTTCAAGATAGCTCCGCCGCGCGTACTTTTGAGATCCGGCGATAAAACAATAAAGGGAATAATATGCGGTTGAAACCGCTACTGTATAAACGAGGTCTGCCTAACCTACGGCAGACTTCGCTCACGCTGACTAAAGAATGAATCGGATAAAAAGCGTGAATTTGGTATTGCCACCTTATCAATGATGAGCAAGTTGACTTAAATTAGCAAACAACTGAGTAACTTTGGTCAAATCTTTATCTCCCGGCGCTATTTCTACGCCGCTAGAAAGGTCAACACCGCTGAAGTTATTGCCGATCGCGCTATCAATTGCATTTAAAATATTATCGGGTGTTAAACCGCCCGCCAGCAGCCAAGGACACTGCGGTCTAAACTCTGATAACATCATCCAGTCGATCGTTTTACCAGTACCGCCCAATTGCTGTGGATGGTAAGCATCCAGCAGTAAAGTATCGACACGAACAGCATAAACAGCAGCGGTGGCTAAAGTTTCAGGAGTCTTAACTCTCAGGGCTTTGATAATTTCAATTCCCGGCAAAAACTCCCGCAGTCGATCGCAATATTCCGCTGTTTCATCTCCATGCAACTGCACCCCGCTTAAATTTGACTCTGCCGCTACTTGACAGATATTTTCTATTGTGGTGTTGGCAAAAACGCCGATGCGATCGACATTTTCCGGCAATTGCTCGACAATCAGGCGAATTGTTTCTGGGCTGACATAGCGGGGGGAAGCCGGCACACAGATAAACCCCAAAGCCTGGGCTCCCAAGCGGGCGATCGCAATTCCTTGGTCTAATTTAGTGATTCCGCAAATTTTAACCCGCAATCCGACTCCTCCCTTCCGAATTTGTATCAAAATATAAACGAATTGTTAACTATTAAAACAAATCTTAGTTTAATGCAAAACGCTTTTTATAATCTTGGAACTCAATATATCTGTGAAATCAGGAGATAAGAACATGATTAACTCATCTTTGCTGTTGGCAGTACAATCTACCGCTCCCTCAACACCGGAGTGGTCGCCACTGGTAGGACTGACAATGATTTTATGTAATTTGCTGGCGATCACGATCGGCTACTACGGCATCTCCAAGCAAAACCGAGGCAAGGGCCCAGCTTTACCCGTTGCACTCCCTGGAATGTTCAAAGGCTTCGGCGTACCAGAATTGCTGGCAACAGCCAGCTTCGGCCACTTGCTCGGAGCCGGAGTAATCTTGGGCTTGGGTAACGCCGGAGTTCTGTAAAAATCAGGGGAAAGGCAAAGGCAAGGGGTGAGAAAAGATATATAGCAGCAATCCTAAATCATTTGGGAATTTCTTACTCCCTCCCCTTACCAAGGGGAGGGTTGGGGTGGGGTAAAAAGTTTACGACTCATTTAGGATTGCTATAATAGAAACTCTTTCTTGCTCTCCTTTCCCAGGAAAATTCATGCAGACAGGTTGGCGAATCGGCTCTTTATTTGGCATCCCCCTAGTTATAGATTATTCGTGGTTTATAATTTTAGCCTTAGCAACCCGCGAATACGCCAGCAGTTACCGCCTGTGGGGGCCTGCGCTCTCCTGGAGTGCGGGGTTAGCAATAGCTCTGCTACTGTTTGCTTCCGTGCTCTTGCACGAACTCGGACACAGCTTGGCGGCGATATCGCAAGGCATTAAAGTTAATTCTATTACCTTATTCTTATTTGGCGGAGTAGCTTCGATCGACTCGGAATCAAAAACTCCCGGTCAAGCTTTTCAAGTAGCCATTGCCGGCCCTCTAGTCAGCTTGGCGTTGTTTTTAATCCTCGGTTTGGGTTCTCAAGTTCTTCCCCCGCAAAGTTTGTTAGCAATTGTCACCGAAAGGGTAGCACTAATCAATCTCGTTTTGGGATTATTTAACTTAATTCCCGGTCTACCTTTGGATGGAGGACAAGTTTTAAAAGCAGCTATTTGGAAAATCACCGGCTCTCGATTTGCCGGCGTTCGCTGGGCGGCAAAAACAGGACAAGTTTTAGGTTGGCTGGCTGTTGCTTTGGGTCTGAGTTTATGCTTTTTAGCGCGGGAGTACGGCGGCTTGTGGATTGCGCTAATCGGCTGGTTTGGTATTCGCAATGCCACTGCTTATAGCCAAGTTACTTCGCTGCAAGAAGCCCTGCTCAAAATTAAAGCCAGCGATGCGATGAGTCGCGAGTTTCGAGTTGTAGATGCAGATTTGACTCTGCGAGAATTTGCCGATCGATATTTGTTAGAAGTCAATCCGTTTCCATTTTACATTGCTGCGACCAACGGCCGGGATTTGGGCTTAGTGTCGATCGACGATATCCGCCTCACAGAACGCAGTCAGTGGCAACATCAGACTTTGCACAACATTTTGAAACCCCTGGGAAAAACCCCCACAGTCTCCGAAAAAGCCTCCCTCGCAGAAGTAATTAACAGCATGGAAGCCCGTCAACTCCCCCGAATCATCGTCCTCTCGCCGATTGGTTCAGTAGCGGGGACGATCGATCGGGGCGACGTGGTTAAAGTTTTAGCAAAATACCTCAAACCCCAGATTTCAATCGCCGACATCAAGCGCAGCAAAGAAGAAAACAGCTATCCGCAGGGATTGCAGTTAAGTGCGATCGCCAAAACCGCACAAGAAAACTAAAAATTGGGTATCGGTAAGGGGCATCAGCGATCAGTTAAGATGTAGCATACTTTGTGACTCAGGGTTGAAACACTAAATTTTATGCCCCAATTCTTTAAGAGAATTTATCATAAATTTGCGGAGGGACTTGGGAAAAATTTAACTCATTTATTCCCCAACGCTGACTTGCAACCTGTTGCTATTATCTGGATTGTCGTGACCGGAACTCTATTGGGCGTAAGGCATTTAGGCGGGTTGCAGCCACTAGAATTAAATGCTTACGACCTCATGGTGCAGTTGCGACCCGATCCTGGCCCTGACCCCAGGTTGCTGATAGTTGAAATCACCGATCGGGACATTAGTGCTTTAAACAGATGGCCAATTTCCGATCGCGTTTTAGCAAAAGCGATCGGCGAAATAGCGCGTTTGGAACCCACAGCTATTGGTCTCGATATAATTCGTGATATTCCCTACGAACCGGGGAGTGCAGAATTAGCAACTCAACTGAAAAACCCCAAAGTATTTCCCATTACCTTCATCGGCTCCTTAAAGTACGATCGAGTCCAGCCACCTCCCAACATACCAGACAAGCGGGTAGGATTTAACGATTTGTATCTCGATCCAGATGGTATAGTGCGTCGTAATGTGATGTCTATTGGCGATGGTAAAAACACGTTTTATTCATTTCCCTCCAGGCTAGCTTTTGCATATTTTGATAGCAAAAATATAGAATCTAAAGCTACAGAAAACAATGAATTTTTAGTAGATAAAACAGTATTTTCAAAGTTGCGATCGAACTCAGGAGGTTATCAAAACATTCCTGCCCAAGGCTATCAAATATTGCTCACTTACCGCTCTCCTAAAAAGATAGCAGAAACCGTGACCATAACTCAAGTTTTGGAGGGCAAAGTAGACCCCAACTTGGTAAAAGATAAAATAGTCTTAATCGGGGTGACAGCCCCAACAGTAAAAGATATTTTTTCTACCCCTTACAGCGCTACTAAAAACGGTAATATCCCGACGCCTGGGGTATTAATTCACGCAACGGCCACCAGCCAAATTCTCAGTGCAGTTTTAGACGGCCAAGGGCTATTTTGGTATTGGGATGAATGGCAAGAAATCCTCTGGATTGTGGTTTGGAGTGCAGTGGGTGGCTGTTTAGCTTGGCGGCTAGAAAAAGCGCTGAATTTGATCGCGATCGCGATCGTAGCTTGCGGCTCATTATTCGGATTCACCTTTTTCCTCTTCCTACAACAGGGGTGGATACCTCTAATGTCCCCTGCTATGGCACTTTTAATCACCGCAGGAGTCGCAGTTACCTATAAATACGAGCAGTCGAGACAACAGCAAGGGATTGTGATGAAATTATTAGGACAACAAACTTCACCCGCGATCGCAAATGCCTTGTGGAAAGAGCGCGTCCATCTGCTCGAATCAGGGTTATTGCCCGGTCAAAAAGTTACTGCTACTATTATCCTCACCGACGTGCAGGGTTTTAGTACAATCTCCGAAAAACTCGCGCCAGAAGTGGTAATGAGTTGGTTAAATGAGTATTTATCAGCAATGGCCCAAGAAGTCCAAGCACATCAAGGCGTGATTAATAAATTTACCGGAGATGGAATGCTGGCAGTATTTGGCGTACCCATTCCCCGCACCACAGCAGAAGAAATTGCAGAAGATGCTCGCCTTGCCGTATCTTCCGCTTTAGCTATAAGTTCGCGCTTGCCAGAAATGAATCAAAATTGGCTCGATCGCGGTTTACCGGCCGTAAAAATGCGAGTAGGCATCTTTACAGGGCCTGTTATGGTGGGTAGTCTGGGAGGCACAACCCGTTTAGAATATGGAGTGATCGGCGACAGCGTAAATATTGCCTCTCGCCTAGAAAGCTGCGAAAAGGAGCGGCACGAGGACACTTGCCGGATATTGATTGCAGAAGAAACCTTTCTGCATTTGGCCGACAAATTTGAGGTAGAATCTTGGGGAGCTTTGCCTTTAAGAGGTAGGGAACAAAAAGTTAATGTCTACCGGGTTTTGGGAAGGAAAAAGAAATAAAAAGAGAGAATCTCTCCCTACAAATTCATGGAGTTAATGTGAAAACAATTACTAAGTTTCTCATCAATCTGATATCAGTTGGCTCAATAGTATTGATAGCCACACTTAACATTTCTCAATTGGCAGTTGTGGGACAGCCCAGCATAAACACACCTGACCGCCCACCCAACCCTATACCGGGAGGGCCGCGCTTCATTCCGCCTACTGAAGATATAGATAATTGGCCCCCCACTCAACCGAGACGGCCTGTGCGCGGTGGCTGCGCGAGCATTAGTCAGCTAGGTCTCACAGCCTTAGTGCCTAAAAATAAGATCGGACGGACTGTTTTCGACTATCCAACGTTCTTTTTCTACTTGCCTAAAACAGAGGCGGAATCAGCCGAATTTATCCTAAAAGATGAAAGCGGGAAGCAGATTTATAAACAGGATCTCACAATTAGCAATTTATCAGGGGTGATCGGCGTTAGTATCCCCGCTAACCAAAATGTGCCGCCCTTGGAAGTAGGCAAAAGTTACACTTGGAATTTTACAGTGATTTGCGACTCTCTAGACCGATCGGCAGATCAGATAGAAATCGGTACGGTACGGCGAGTTGAACTCAGTGAAGATATCCGCCGTCAATTAGATCAGGCAGATCCGCGCCAGAAAACCGTTATTTATGCTGAAAATGGGATTTGGCAAGATGCCCTCAGCACCCTAGCTGCCGCTCGCCGCGATCAGCCTAATGATACAACGTTCAAGGCTGATTGGGAAAGCTTGCTGGATTCTGTGAAATTGGGCGAAATTGCCAAAGAGCCGATCGTTCAAATTCCGCCACAGCCATAAGCTCTACTGCATTTAAATTTAACTTTTTTGGCGTCGGATCAACGGCCCGGAAAACTTTTAATAAAAATAACTGTACAAGTTTTTAACTTGTATCAGTAACAGCCAAGATGGCTATTCTACAACAAATAATTTTTCTTGTGGAACGGCCATCTTGGCTGTTCCCAAAAGGCGGTATACCCACAATAGTTATCCCAGAAAGCTCTTGTGGAACGGCCATCTTGGCTGTTGCCCAAAGGTGGCAGTAAACCCCGCCCCCAAATATGCAGGTTAAATGTGAAACAGCTTATTACTTGTTAATTCCAAAATATCCTGCCATTCCCGATCCGAAAGTGGCTGCACCTCCAAATCAATTTCAAAACAGCGACAAGCCGCCGCACTCAAAACATCAATGACAGTGGCAATCAAATCATCTCCCCCTTGAGATAGAGGTAATTGCACAGGAATTAAATCCTCCCCAAACACTTGAGAAAATAATTTAACATCCGGCTGCAAACGCATCGAACCGTGCTGCAAAATAGCATCACCCCGTCGCAATTGAGCGCTACCAATTAACTTGTGGCCATCAAGTGTAACTAAATCCGCACCCGTCGCAGTACCAAAACAATTCGGATTGTGAATATAACCCCTTCCCGCTTCCCCGTATTGCAAATCCAAACCCATCGCCCTCCAACCCTCAATCAAAAACTCGCAAATAGTCTGATAAGCTTTCATACGGCTGCTTCCAAATCCCGACGCCACAACTGCATAAGTTAAATCCCCTTGGTGCAGCACGGCGCGCCCGCCACTGGGCCTCCTCACCAACTCCACAGGCATTCCCTGCCAAGACAACTGCTGCCAAAACTCCGGCCATCGGCGCTGGTGGTAGCCCAAGGAAATCGCCGCCGGTTGCCAAGTGTAAAACCGCAGAGTTGGCGGATGTTTGCCCGCTAGATGCTGTTCCAGTAGCCATTGGTCGATCGCCATCTGCACGCTACCAGACGCCGACAACAGTGGAATTAAACGCCATACAGAATGAGCCATCAGTCGCGAGTCCTTAGTTTCTACTCAATAATTCGCAGAATGTTTTAAAATTAGTAACAGTTTTTTGGGCCTGTCTTCTAAGTTGGTGCAAGTTTCACGCCAGCCGGTGCTTTAGAAATAAATAGAAAAAATAATCGCAGAACCATGAGCAACAGTGTAATTGTCATTAACGACGAAAAATTTGAAACAGAAGTCCTGAAAGCAGAGCAACCAGTGCTTGCCTATTTTTGGGCTACTTGGTGCGGGCCTTGCAAACTGATCGCGCCTTCGGTAGACTGGGTGGCGGCCAACTACAGCGATCGGCTGAAAGTGGTTAAAATGGAAATTGACCCCAATCCTAATACTGTCAAGCAGTATAAAGTAGAAGGAGTCCCAGCTCTCAGGCTGTTTAAAAATGCCGAAGTAGTGCTTTCTCACGAGGGAGCCATTACTAAACAAACTTTGATCGGTTTGCTCGACGCTCACTTATAAAGTTTGGAAATGATTCGGGAGTTGCCAACTCCCAAATTACAACTATAGCAATCCCCAATATTTTTTTAACATCTCTCTTTCATCCTCGATATTCCTCTCTGACTCTGCGCCCTCTGCGCTCTCTGCGGTTAGTAAAAAATAATTTAGCTAATATAAAAATATTCCTTAAAATTCCCCAAAAATATAGAAAATATGCAATTTGCAAAACGTTTAGAACCACTGCAATTTAATGTATTTGCCGATATGGATCGGGCAAAAACTCAAGCTAGAGCAGCGGGACAAAATGTGATTGACTTGTCTCTGGGTTCTTCGGATTTGCCGGCGGCTGCTCACATTACAGATGCGATCGCACATTCTCTGTCCGACACCAGCACCCACGGCTATTTGCTATTTAACGGCACAAGAGATTTTCGGGAAGCAGCAGCTATTTGGTACGAGCAAAAATTTGGGATTGCAGTCAATCCAGAAACAGAAGTGCTGCCGTTAATTGGTTCCCAAGAAGGCACAGCGCATATGCCTTTAGCTGTACTCAACCCTGGAGATTTTGCTTTGCTGCTCGATCCGGGCTATCCTTCCCACGCGGGCGGTGTGCATTTGGCATGTGGTCAAATTTATCCGATGCCGATATTAGCAGAAAATGCGTTTTTGCCGATATTTGAAGATATTCCGACAGCAGTGCTGGCTGAGTCGAAGATGATGGTTTTGAGCTATCCTCACAATCCTACAACTGCGATCGCCCCGGTTGCTTTTTTTGAGAAAGCCGTGGCTTTTTGTCGAGAACATCAACTTGTTTTAGTTCACGATTTCCCTTATGTGGATTTGGTGTTTGACGATTCCGTAGGGGCGGTGCCCCCGTGCCCGCCCTCTGGGATCGAGGAAAACCGCAAATTGATGGCACCGTCAATCTTTCAGGCGGATCGAGATAAGAGTGTGGCGATCGAGTTTTTTACACTATCCAAATCCTACAGTATGGGAGGTTTTCGAGTCGGATATGCGATCGGCAATTCCGAACTAATTGCAGCGCTGCGACAGGTAAAAGCCGCAGTGGACTTCAACCAATATCGAGGGATTTTGAACGGAGCGATCTCCGCTTTAACCGGCCCTCAAGATACCGTCAGAACCAGCGTAGAAACCTTCAGAAAACGGCGGGATGCCTTTGTAAACGCGCTACAGGCGATCGGCTGGCAAGTACCCGTACCCCCCGCCACCATGTACGTCTGGGCGAAACTGCCGGAACCTTGGACTGAAGATTCTGTGAAATTTTGCACTCAGCTAGTACAGACTACAGGAGTCGCAGCTTCCCCCGGTGCCGGTTTCGGGAAATCAGGAGAAGGCTACGTGCGATTTGCCTTAGTCGAGTCGCCAGCAATTTTGGAAGCAGCAGTTAAAAAAATTGCTGAGTTTCTCAATTGATTACACGCCTACGGCGAGCGCCGTAGGCGTGTCAACTTAAGCTTTTAGTCCGCCAGTCCTCCCGCTCACTCGGCACTCTTCGCCAGGGAATGAATTCCACGGGGCTTATAGCTAAAGTCCTATCAAAGAGGACTGAAAAACTCATTAGGATCGCGAATTAAATAACTTACAATTTTAATTGTTATTGTGGGATGGGCGTCCCGCCCGTCCTTTTTGGACGG
>NZ_JAUBPB010000074.1:14083-36137 GCF_036700545.1 Microcoleus sp. SVA1B4 | reverse complement strand
GGCGTCCCGCCCGGCCAAAAAGGACGGGCGGGACGCCCATCCCACAATAACAATTAAAATTGTAAGTTATTTAATTTGCGATCCTAAATAACTTTAATTGTTAGCGAGCTTTCAGTAGGGTGCGTCAGCTAGTTAAATGGTGAAGTAGGAGCGAAAAACTGAGAACTACTGACGCACCCTACTGTAATTTAATTAAAATTTAATTAATTAGGTTCTCTGCCCGAAGCACTGAGCCTCTCGCGGGCAAAACTCTTCCAAATACTTAATTCTGGAAGTTTCCACGCCACACCTTCTTGTTGTTGACTTGGGGCACAGCAATTCAGGCATTTTTGCCAGCAAGAAAGAGCGGCTGTTGTATCCCCTTTTGCTTCGAGAACTTGTGCTAGCAAGCAGTGTGCAATAGGATAGGAGTTATCTAATTCAATTGCTTTTTCCAAGTGAGTCTCTGCATCACTGTAAAGTTGCAGTCCTAGATAAGCCCATCCCAGATTTTTGTGGAGCGTGACTTGCACCATTTTGTCATTAACTTGTGGCAAAATGGAGAGAATGAGTTCTACCGCTACGTCAAAATTTTCGCTGAGAATTTCCAATCGAGCTAAATTATTGACAGCAGCACCGGCAGCGCGACTGTTTTTATATTCTGCTGCTTTTTTGTAGTGCTGGCGAGCGTTGGACAAATCTTCGAGTTTTTCGTAGGTTGACCCTAAATTGTAGTTAGCTGCTGGCAGTTCTGGATTGTAGCGAATGGTTTGTGTTAAATAACATTTTGCAGTCTGTAACTCACTCTCTAAGTATTTCTTGTAACCAATTTGATTCAGATATTTAGCAATTAATTGATGGGTGATAAATAGCCTAGCCTGCGGGCTGACTGTCAGGCGTTCTTCCCCAGACTCGGTGAGGACTTGCAGGAGCGATCGCTCGATGAGAATTTCTACAGCCAGTTTCAATTCTGATAAGTCTTCAGCAAATAGTAGACTGGATTGCAACTCGCTAAGGGTGGCGGGTTTATTGCTTGCCAAGCAAGACAACACTTTTACTTCTAATTCAGAAAAACCCTGAAAGTGATGCTCAAAAAAATCTCGGACAATCCCCTCAATAACCGAGGGAGTTTTTTTGATGAGTTGTGCTAAATTGCCCGCTAACATATCTTGAGCGTGAGTGACGGCTATTTTTAAAAGGAGGGGATTGCCACCATATAGATAAATGAGTTCTGATAGCAAATTACTCTCTGAAATAGAAACTTTTGGGGCGGATAAAATGATTTGTTTGGCATCCTTTTCTGGTAATTCCCTCAGTTCTAAAGCTCGACAAGGTAAGGTTTCTTCTGCTACATTATAAATTTCTATAGGGTGAGTCCAACTGATGATAAGCAGGCAACTTCGGTGAGGGGTTTGTGCTATTTGTTGGAAGAGTTCCCGGTAACTTTCGTATCCGGGGCGGTAGTGTCCTGATAGCTTTCCGCTTTCAAGGATAGTTTCGACTTCATCGAAAATTAATAAACAGCGGGTTAAACGCAAATATTCTATTAATTGGGAGATAAGTGAGTTGCTGGGTTTTGGAAGGTCGATTTCTGAATGATGAGATAGGAATTGCAAGATGTCTGGCAAGAGTTTTTCAAGGGAACCAGAGGTGGCGATATTTCGCCAGATTATGGTTTGAAATTCCCCTTGAATTTGTTGTAGAGTTTGGGTAGCTAATGCTGTTTTGCCAATCCCTCCCATGCCACAAATTGTGACTACTCGACAACGGTTTGTTACTATCCATTTTTTGAGAGTTTCTATTTCGGAATGCCGCCCGTAGAAAGGTTCTTGACCTGGGACTTCTCCCCAATCAATACGCGGTGAAAATTGAGGGATAGTTGCGTCTTGGAAGCGGGTATTCTCTACGGTTGGATAAACTTCGCGGTCGGTTTTAGCATCGTGACGGTTAGTGGCAACTTGTTTCTGGTATTCAGTTACGAGAATTTGCTGGAGTTTTGCTAATTTTCCCGGCCCGGCACCTTGAACTTCAAATTTTTTATACACTTCTCCCAGGCGTTTTTGTAAGGCATCTTTGCGAACGCGAAGCTGGTCGGAAATATCCGACATGGATTCGCCTTTGATTGCTCTTGATAAGACTTCAAATTCGTTTTCGGAAATGCCAACTTTAGTGGCTAAAGTTATTAAAAAATCTTCGGGAAGTTTCATACTACGTTGAATACAGGTATTACAAAGCGGGCGGTTCTACTCAAAGATAGCTGGGAAAGGACTGGGCGATCGCGCGAAATAAGCGAACACAGGAATTTTGGCATTGGAAACAGAGGCTTCTGGGCTGTAACTTGATTATATGGGCTTTTTTCTCACTTAAAAGAAGATAAACGAGATGGACAACTGAAGAAGTGAGAGGTGTCGCAAACAGAGGCTTCTGGGCTGTAACTTGATTATATGGGCTTTTTCTCACTTTTAACGAGGTAAACGAGATACAAAACAGCATGATTGAGGGGCTATCGGCTGAAATTTGGAGCCATTTTTAGGTCGGGATACTTTATTTGTAAAGGTTTAGAGCTTGTTTAAGTTGTCGTTAGAGGGGCTAGAGCCTTGTGAAATCGACTTTTGAGTAGTTTTTCTCATTTAATGAGATTTTAGTGAGCATTAGCTTGACAATCTAGAACTCCGCTTGATACATTAATCTCAGTTAGGCGCGGTGGATGTTTCAGAAAGTCGGCGCAGCCGGAGAGCTTTCTGAGTTCAGCGAACCTGAATACAGTTTCCCCCTCAGCTTTGCATAATTTTTGGGTTTGACCCTGGTTAATCAGTAGATGTCGAAACCAGATTTACCTGTGAAAACTGCTGGACTAAAACAACTGATGAGTATCGTTACTCGATTGGAGAGTAAAAGGCCATGTTTAGGTGCGTCAAGTTGATAACCGCTTTACCGACGATCGCGCTTCTGTCTGTTTTCAATCTGTTTCCGAGGGCGATCGCCCAAGAGTATCCGGGGTGTTTTCAATTGAATTCTGAAAGAAAACAGTATGAATCTCTCGATGAGCTTTGTCGATTTCCCAAACCACCTGAAAACCCGCGGAAGCCAGACCCTTTTAGGGTTCAGCTCGTGAATGGACTGGAGTTAACTGGATTAGCGATGGAAAATACAGGAACTCAGCGATTTCTTGTAGGGCGGTTGACCAACAAGCAAAGTAAGACGGCAAAAGTTCAGTCTATCAGCGTCCAATTTATCGATAAACGAGACGGAGCTGTAGTCGAATTTTTGACTGTTGGGCTTGGCGGTGTATTAACCCCCAATCAGGGTTATGAATTCAGGAGAATTATGGATAATGCTCTTCAACTAGGCGATCGTAGTAACAATGATTTGTCTATCAAGTTTTTGGAGTGGAAGGAGGTAAGAGACTAGAGACCAAACTTAAACACCTACCAAATACTTCAATAAATTAGTAAAAATTCATGAAATGAGTAAATAAATTTTTGGGCTTGTTTCATTGAAGGCTTTTGTTAAAGGGAAGTTAAGGCAAAAAAACAAAAATCTCGGATTTTTAATCCCTCTATATACAGACTAGGAGCGACATTATGGACGAGTTTGTTAGGAAAGCTGCTGGACTAGGATTGCCTGTGATTTTACTTCTAATTGTGATGGCAACTACAGGTTTTGCAGGAGCTGCCGCAATTACGACGGCTTTGGCAATGTTAGGTGGGCCAGCAGGAATGTTCGGTGGCATTGCCTTGCTGGGCATCATCGGTTTAGCGACAGAAATGTTATCTAAGTACGGTCTTGAAGCGCTGTTAATTGGAATTTACAGGCAGCGCATTCAAAATGGAGAATCTCATGCTGCAATTTGCAAAGAAATCCGCCAATTACCAATATCTGGAGATTTGAGGCGGAGACTTGGGGAAGAGTTTGGGTTTTAGTAAACATAAGATGAGCAATTTTATTTGTAAATTGCCCAAGATATATCTCTGCTAAGTGCTTAGAGAATCAAATAGGAGGAAGAGATGGAGAGCGAATTGATTGGAGAGGTTAGATTACGCAACTGCCACCTCGTCTACCGTGAAGGCTCAAACTATCGAGTAGATGTGATTAAGGCTCAAAGACCTACAATCGTATTTACAAAAAACATTACTTGTGAAGTAGTAGAGTATTTGTACAATCAACTCAAGGGACATCAAGTTAATAAAGATGAAGCAGCAGATGTCCTCAAACCAGTTGCCCGCAAGTTAGATTTACCTTACAGCTATGGGCATCAGCTTTCCTATTATACGCAGGAGGTTTTAGTGGTACTTGTGGCGATAGGGAGAGCAAGTTTGAGTCAACAAATAGGTCGAGGTTGTTGTTATACAATTCTTCGGACGTGCTAAATCCTAAAACGAGGCGCTCTAATAGCTTTTCCAAACCGCCCATTGGCAAGAAATATGAAATCTAATCAACTCATCCAAATCAGCGGTACACCTGGTCAAATTGTGGGGATTGTTCCAGTTCAAAGTAATGGCACAATTACGGTTAAACTGGTGGGCGAAATGTTACAAATCAGCTCGGAATCTTTTTTCGGATTAGAAACAAAAGAGGTGTTTATTCCGATTGAGGATGTTAGAGCGATTGAAACAGGAGAGGGTTGTACTTGGTGGCTGTTTTGGTTAGGAATTCCGACTCTCAGTATTTTTATCGGTGTTGTCTTTATTATTCTTGCCTTCATTGTCAAACAGCGCTATCTGACTATTTACAGCAGTCGGGTTAATGTGATAGTATTTCACAGGAAAGGAGAAAAAGTGGCTCAGTTTAGAACTGGTGTTTTAGAGGCTCGCTATTCTAAGTCTCTGGCGATCGCTAAACCGCCAATGCCACCACCGCCATCGCGTCCTTTGAATATTTGAGTCAAGAGAGTAGATATCATATCAAATCCGCGCTTCATCGTCGGGCGTAAAATCGAGTAGACCTCTTGCAAAAATCCTTTCATCAATTAATGGGACGGGCAAGATGCCCGTCCCACAAGAGTTATTTTTTCTTGTGGGATGGGCATCTTGCCCGTCCTAATTATTTTTGCAAGAGGTCTAGTCAACATTCAACACTCAACCATCATTGAGTTTTGCGACATCGAATTAACAGTTAACAATTAACAGTCAACTATTATGAGGAGTGCCACCGGAATTGATATCATAATCCAAATGTCCTGAGTTTATGGTGCTCAGCAAAATAAAAATTCTCGTGGTGCGAGCCCCCTATCCCGGATGAGGAAGACGCTTATATAGCAATCCTACATGAGCCATAAATTTTTTAACCCCACCCCAACCCTCCCCTTGCTAAGGGGAGGGAGTAAGAAATTCACACATGATTTAGGATTGCTATACTATCATTTATACCACAAATATAGGAGAGCCAATCTTTTATAAGAAACCGGATTTTTTAGGGTAAGTCTTATTTAAATTAACAAAATCACGGCTGCTGTTGCTAGCAATAACAGAATTCCGGCTGCACCGGCGAGGGGTTTTGCTGCTATTCCTGTAATCCATTCCGGTGCGCGGCCTGTTGGATTAATTGCGCCTTCTGTATCTACGGTAGTTATACCCCAAATCCAAGCTGCGTGAATGCCGATCGCCAATCCTAAACTGCCATTGTCGGCGATGCGGGCTAATGTTAAAACCATCCCCATCAGCCACAATCCGGGCAGTTGCGGTAGAGTTTCTTTGGCGGCCCAAATTAGGTGGGCGATCGCGAAAATGAAACTGGCGATCGCTGCTGCGATTAGCACTGAGTAATCTTGCTGGAGGATTGTTTGCAAGCAGCCGCGAAAGATTAACTCTTCTGTGGCGCTAATCCACAGTCCTAATAACAGAGTCAGCAGACTAGCAGGGTTAAGGATTAAAGTCCAAAAATTAATCTTTTTTTCGCCTGTTTCGGTGGAAGTTTCGCTTTTTTTTAGATCGATCCAGCCTGCGGTTAATTGCAGACCGAATAAAATTACTAAGCTGATTATTCCTAATCCTAATCCCCGCAGCAATGACATCAAAACTGCGGGTTGCCAATCCCAACCCCAGTTAATAAAAGATGTATTTTCGATCCAACTTGTCGCCCATAAAATGAAGGGGACAATCACGTAGAGGGAAGCTAGTAAAGGTAATTTTTTGTTTCCCAGGGGTTGGGGTGGATGCCATTTGAGAGCGATCGCCAGCACAATCGCTGCGGGAAGCCACACAACAATCCAAGTCAAGAAAAAGAAGATTATTTTGACAATTGCTGGTATTGACGGCGACATCAATTGCAGGTTGTTTATACTATTCCACATTTAATAGGTTGCAACTCTCATACTGTTGGCTGTTGGCTGTTGACTGTTAACTGTTAACTAATGACTACTGACTACTGCCAACTGCCAATTGACTACCGATCGAGCTTGCGCTGAATTTGCCTCAGAGACTGGTACATTTCGGGCAAGCGGTTGTATACGGCTGCGGCTTTGAGAAATAGTTTGTGGGGAATTGCTGGAACGCCCGTCACGATCGCACCTGCGGGCACGTCGCTGTGAATTCCGGCTTTAGCAGTGGCGATCGCCCCGTCTCCGATTTTGGCTTGATTAGCAATTCCCACTTGACCTGCCAAAATTACATTGTTGCCAATTTTTACTCCCCCAGCCATGCCAACGTGAGCGGCAAAGGCGCAATTTTTTCCGACTTGACAGCCGTGACCTACCTGTACTAAATTGTCGATTTTTGTATTTTGGCCGATGCGGGTTTCTCCGACAGCGGGCCTGTCGATCGTGCTGTTGCAGCCAACCTCAACGCCCTCTTCTAATACAGTGCAGCCAGACTGCTCCATTTTCACCCACCCTGTGGCTGTCGGCACGAACCCAAAACCTTCGGAACCGATCGCCGCACCGCTGTGAATCACGCAATTTGCACCCATGCGAGTACGTTCGTGGATGACACAGTTAGCGTGTAAAACAGTGCCTTCGCCAATTACCGAATCTGGGTAAATTACGACATTTGGATGAATGCAAACGTTGCTGCCAATTTTGACTTTTGCTTGAATAACGACGTGGGGGCCGATATAGACATTTTCACCAATTTCTGCTGAGGGGTGAACGACGGCTGAGGGATGAATTTCCGATGCTGGGCGAAACGGTTGATAAAAAATGGCGATCGTTTCAGCAAACAGCAATCGCGGATCTGCAGCAGCAATCCAAGCAATGTTGCGATCGTCACATTGAGCTTGGAGACTTTCATCTAAGGGTAAAATTAAAGCCGAAGCATTTGTAGTGGCTGTATGAGCGGCAAATTTAGCACCTTCTATATAACTGATAGTACCGGGTGCAGCTTCATCAACAGGTGCCGCGCCTGTAATTTCTGGATCGGTAGCAACCGACGCTGCGAGGGTGCGACTGGTGGCTAAGTTAAGTTTTTGTACTATTTCGCTAAACTTCATCTATAAAAATTTGTTGTTAGCACAGATGGATCATAGTTAAAATTACCAGTTTTGGAGCACGATCTGAGCAGTTGCCATTTAAAAAACAAGAACCCCGATTTCTTGAAGAAGTCGGGGTTGTAGCGATCGATTATTTTTGGCAATTATTGTACAGAAACTGCATCTACGTCAACGGTGCTGCCTTTGGCTTCAGAATAAGGGGCACCGGTGGCTTCGGATGCTGAGGCTGTGTCTGTTTGGCGGGATTTAAAGTAGTCGATCGCCATTTGCGAAACTTCGGAAATCAGCAAAACAGCGATCGCCACATCGTCAATTTGTCCGACGACGGGGAGAAAGTCTGGGGCAATGTCGATCGGGCTTACCAGATATGCCAGGGTTCCCAGAATAATCCACCAGCGGTATTTGGGGTTGCGGAGGGTGTCGCGGTACCAGTTGTAAACAGATTGTATAGAAAAGTTCATCAGGTTGTCCTCTACTTATATTTTCCATCTTGACAAATTGTCGCTCGAAATGCTTGTGGAGATATCCCCCCTAAGATTGGGAAGAGAGTTCTACCTGGGAGTATTGGGAATTCTGCCGGAAGGATTTGTCAAGCTGTGTCGGAAAGGCGGGGACTCTTGGCAACGCCCTTACAGAAACCTGACAGATGAAAGCGGATGGAATTAATCTGTGTTTATCTGCTGTTTAAAAAAATCTTCATGTCTCTGACTCACGAATTTTGAAAGATCCATTTTTGGTCGCCGATCGCAATTTCGCAACCATTTGGCAGCCAAAAAGGCTCGTTAGCCGCCAGCCTCTGCCCACCCACAAAAGTGCCGTTGGAACTGCCGCTATCGACAAGCTGATATCGCTGTTTGCCAATTTCGTCAGTGGCGCGGCGGATTTGAGCGTGGTAGCGCGAACTTTGCGGGTCTTGTAATACTAAAGTGTTGGTTGGTTCGCGTCCAATTGTAAAAGGATTGGCTGTTAGGGCGATCGCCTCTCCAGAAAGTTTGTAGATTAAATATGCGGTTGTTTTGCGATCGCTGCTTGCGAGTACGGTTGGTGCAAGTTGGTGAGGATTTCTCCCTGCTGGGAGACTGTTTTGAGCAAGTTGTTGTGTTAGTTGTTGTAAATCGCGATCGAACCCTCCTGCTGTGTCTGAAGCTGGAAGACTCGCAGGAGAATTACCTGAAATTAAGTTTAACTGCTGTACGGGAGATTGAGGAACAATCGGACGGCCTGCTTCGGCAATTCTCATTTGCAGGGCGGCGGCATTTTCTGCTTCCTGTCGGGCACTCATTCCCTCAACTTGGCGAATAACTCCGTTGGTTTCGGGAAAGCTGACATCGCCAATTCGCACGTCTTCTAAGTTAAAGCCTAGGGTATAAAAATCTTGGACGCGATCGAGCAAATTTTGGCGCAGCAACAGCCGTCCTTGACTGATAAGCTGTTGTAGGGGTATTTGCCCGATCGCTAATCCCATACAATCCTTAACTGCACTTGCTAAAGCACCTATAGGATCGGACAATTCCAAAGCTACTCGTTTCGGATCTATAACTTGATAAATAACAGTCAGGGTGGCATCAATTAAAAATCGATCCTTAGACAAAAAATCTCCGTGCGACTGCACCTCCAAATTGCGGAGTTTGGTGTCTACGAGGACAATTTGAGCCTGTTCCAGCAGGGGAAGGGCAAAGCTGAAATGTCGCCCGGATTTTAGGGTACGCACGGCGCGGCCGTTTTTGACCAACAAACCCGTGTAACCCGCCCCTATAAAGTCCATACTAAACCCGGCCCAGCGTTCTGGAGTTATCGTTTGAATCAGGGGAGAAGCGTTGTTCATGGGAGGGAGTTGAGGGAGGGGAGATTCTATTTTTAGGGTAACAAATTGCTGGGGGCGAGCGATCGGGCGGTGTGCCGGTTCCGCAACCTCTATTCTATACTTCTGGACTCCCCCCGATTCAGGCCGCACTGGATCTAGCTTGAATCTAGTTGATGGTGGGGGCGATCGAAATACTGTCCGTAGGGTGCGTCTGATCCTTCCAACCTGTTGAAATCGAAAGAATTAATGTCTGACGTACGCTACAATTTCCTGTAACGGTGACTATTTGTGCTAATATTAAAGAGCTTAAAAATTACCAATTAATAGCCTTAAACTATAATGTCTAAGGAATCCGTCATCACAGAACATATCGAAATTACGCCTGGGGTACTTGGTGGTAAGCCACGCATTGCTGGCCATCGAATTGCTGTAGCACACATCGCCGAAATGTATCTGAAAATGGGGATTTCTATAGAAGAAATCGCGGGCAAGTATGATTTGCCACTGGCTTCGGTTCATGCAGCAATGACCTATTATTACGATCGTCGAGAAGAAATCGATCGTCGCACGGCTGAAAGTCGAGCTATTGTGGAAGAATTAAAGCGTAATAGTCCACCATCTCCGTTACAAGAAAAATTGAGGGCAATTAGAGGTGAGTGAGCAAATTCGTTTTCATTTAGACGAACATATTGACTCTAATATTGCGCGCGGTTTACGTCGTTACGGGATAGATGTGACGACAACAGTTGATGCAGGGTTGCGTACTAAAAGCGATGAGTCACACCTAGCGTTTATTCGCTAAGAGCAGCGCGTGATATTAACTCAGGATGATGATTTTCTAATTATGGCAAGTGATACCAGCGATTATCCGGGAATTGTCTATTGTCCTCCTAATTCTCGTTCTATTGGCGAGATTATCCGTAGTTTAATTTTAATTTATGAAGTGTATGCGCCTCAAGAAATGATCAGAAGGATTGAATATATTTGACATGATTATAAGGCGATCGCACTTTAGGAAAAAAAGGGCGATCGCACTTTGAAAAAGCAACAATTGCGCTACACCCAAAACATTAGGAAACTGCTTTGAGGTATTGCGTTACAGGCTTCAAATCGATGTCATCGTTGTCAGTCAGTATTTTAAATAAATGACGCGGGATGCCGGCTGCAATCAAAACTTCCAAATCGCGATCGAGCTTTGAGAAGTCTTCATAGATACCCACAAACTGACTTACGCAAGCTAAAGATTCATCTTTCGGGTCATTCACTCCCGTGTATTTGTACTGAATATCAAAACCTGCTTTTTCGCCAATTTCTTCGATATCCCAGTCTACAAGATTAATATCTATCGCTTCAACGGCTAGGGCAATATGACCGGGCGGTATGGGGTCAAGAGGCTCGCAGCACCAACCCTCAGAATGGTTCCAGACACTTTGACCAACTGATTCTCGAATTTTCATGTATTTTCCCTCACTGAAAGTAGCAGCGAAACCAGGCTTTGCCTTCAGGGCGAACATCTGCAAGAGACCGTTCATATTCAGTTGCTAGCTGTTGGCATTTCTTTTTCGCTTCTTTTAGGTTATACGCTTGTACGGGTTCGTTGATGGGATTGCCAAGCTCTTCTTTTTCCCGTTCTGGATCTCTCACTCCTCCCCCTTTTTGCTGCTTTTACTGGATGAGGGGGCTTGCTGAGCCTGGAACCATATTTCTATTGCTTCTTCCAACCCTTCTCCTATATTTAGCTGCTTGAGAGTACACGCAGCTTTAAACTGAAGTCCTAGTTCTTTTCGGACATCTCCCGATAGCTGTATGTAATTTGGGTCGTGTCGCTTGGCTGGCACTTCTGTACTTTTTCCCACTTAGGTTTCCTCCAATTTTTATATTCTCACGATCGTACACCTGTTCTGCTGATATGTTATCATGTTAACAAGTTGAATATGTGCGCGAGTAAATAAAATAAGGGCGATCGCTTTTGGGATATGTGGAGGGAAAGGAGCGATCGCCCCTTTGGGATTCGGGATGAGAAAGGCGATCGAGCTTTGACAAGTCCTCATAAATGCCGACAACTGACTTACGCAAGCTAAAGTAGCAGCGAAGGATGGATTTGGGACAAGAGACGGCCGATCGCACTTTCGGAAAATAAGGGCGATCGCACTTTGGGATTCGGGATGGGAGAGGGGCGATCGCATCTCGATTTGCTCACTGCTTGTTAACGCCAGCCTAGCTCGTACTTCTACTGCTGAAAAAAAAGGTTTTTGTTTGTTGTTCGCGCTCGTTGATAAATGCCATCAACTCTTAATTATAGCGAGTTAGTTCAATTTGTTCATCAAAGTTATTAATTTCAGTGCGCTTCGCTTGAGTTTTCATTAACTTCTCTGCCTTCCAAATTTTCAACTATTTTAGCAATCAGTGGACGATAAATTGTGTTATCTAAGTGTTCCTTGTACCACTCCTTATAATCTCCACTATTATATAAATGTTCTTCAATCAGTCGAGCCTCTTCCAGTAGTATCCACAAGTTATGAGTAGCTCGATTACAAAAACCTGCCATACCACTTATTTTCAGTCCATTTAATTTATACTGACGACAAGCTGGACAGAGACATTCCTCTAGTTTTTTTTCTTCTTCTTGACTGACTTGACGGCCTCTCCAGTTACCTAAAGGAGCCAGAATTCGCTCTCCGGTTCCAGGCAATTGTATCATCCCCCGCGCCGCCCGACTGCGCCAACCGCTTGAGTCTACTGAGTTAATGCTCAATAAAGCGGCTAAATGTATAGTTGCTGTGCCACCAATGCCAAAAACATGAAGTTTTGTATTTTTAAATTCTTCGCGTATATGTTGAATGCTAGATAGAATTTTCTGATAAGGTATTGCTTTAGGAGCGCGTAGTAAATTTGGTACAATGCCACCCAAAGCAATATATGGTTTTGCTAAGAATTCCTTATGTGCTTTGATTTCATTTACATAATCTTCAAGCAATTCGCTAATGTGAATAACAGGAATGTATGATGGATGGTCTTTATAAGCCAGATTCATTTCCATTGTGCGCTTAAAACATTGTTTCTGCTCCTTAAATGTCATTTTGGGAGTAGGAATGAAGTCTTGAGGAATTGGATACCAGTCTGGTTTAGCTTTTTCAACAAACTCTTCATACTCTTTTCTTGGCGTTTCACCATCACGTTTTATAAAGTAAAAAGCACCGTTATCAAGATAAATTTGAACCTGAGTAGGAATACCCAGAGATTCGTGCAGTCCCATTTCCATTGCCTCACGCCTGCGTTTAGGCATTTTGTGAAAATCGGCGTAGGAAATCATTACCGCGTGTAGTTGAGGAAGGTAATACTCTGAGGTTCTATCCCATACACGCGGTTTTATTCCCTTTAAACTGATACCAGCGACGATTTGCACGATTCAGAGATCCTAAACCATTTCTGATAGTAGAGCTTTATATTGAGACATGAGCAATTGTCCAGTGCCAACAGTTATGTACTTACCAACATCCTTTGAGTAAATATGTGCTTGCTGCGTAACCGTTGGTATTATATAGGTAATTGGCTCCTCAGCCATAAATGAATGATCTTGGTCGATATCTATACTAGAATAGCGTAAAGCCGTTAAAATTTTCTGTGCTATTGATGAGACGGAACCGATAGAATCATCGTAGAAAAATTCATACCGAGGTAACTGTTGTGTTGGGCTTTTGGAGTGACCGATAAAAAACATATACATATGAAAAATCTTGCACAACTGTTTATAGGGAGCAAAGAATCTAGGATCGTGTTGCTTTTCATACAGCTTGAAGTGGGAATCTAAATCATTCAAATTTTTTGCTTTTTCGTTTAAAGTGGCTCTGGTTGTAAATGAGCGACGTATTAGACAAGTTGCGATAGTCTGTTTAAGATTATCCCCAATAAAAGAAGGAGAGGATAATAATAATGTCATCATTTGTCCATCATTAAGAGTATAGTTTCCTACTTCCCAATTCGGGTCTATCTCCTTAGCTATATACCAATCTAACACGGCACTATAAACTTTCAAACGTACATTTTTTGCGACTCCACAGTAAATAATCCCATAATCTCTAGCGCAATTGAGACAATGAAGCAAGTCTCGTATTGCTTCGCGGGTGAAGTCACCACGCCTATTTTCAATTAAAAAGTTGTCTAGATAAGCATCCTGCGGAAACAGGCTACCATCTCTAAGGATAATGTCTGGACGATTTTGGTCTGCATTCAACAAATATTGATGGTCAAATTTGTACTGACCAACATCCATTGCTGAGGCGAGACAGCGTTGATAATCTTCAGGTTCTAGCTCGTCTTGGTATGACGGGTCAATTAGCATCCATTTGAGTAATTCTTCATTAGGTTGCGGATTAAATCGAGGCGAGTCGTAACTCGATTGACTGCCTTGCACCCTAAGTACCGCACCAGCCGCATTGTTGAGTAAAAAGGGTACACTACGTGTAAAAAAACGTGCCGGAAGAGGTACAGAGCTGCGATGCTGGCTCACATCTGAAGACGCGATGAGAAAGTTGCAGTTTTCCCAAACATTATCGTCAGAATTAATCGGGTTAAGGAAGTGTTCTCCTACAATGTGGCTTTGCAGATGTTGTTGAATTGATGAAACATCCAAACTTACTTGCCATCGACTACTACCTTTGGGTGGTTTGTCAATTCGCACTTGTTCCTTAGTCATTCCAAACCCACGAATAGCAACCTGCTCTAACAGGCGTGCTAGTCGTGCTGATTTAGATGAGTCTTGCTCTATCTGACGCTTGAGGTCAGTGAAAAAATCAAAGTAGAGTTCCCTCGGATCTTTTTCTAGTAAATGTTCCCGCGCAGTTTGAATTGTGGTTGTCCAAGCTTTCTCTGATTCTACTATTTGTCGCATATAATCAGCCGTTCTTGCGACAGGATTATAATCTGCAACTGCATCACGGCTAAGTACCTCATAGGTATCAGATTCGAGAATGTCGAATATGGATAACTGCCTATATCGCTCAGGATCGGAAGAGTTAGATTGAGATTTGCGTTTTCTGGGCATTTTTATTCCTCCTTTTGTTTCAATTCATTAATTTTAGATATCCATTCATCTTTCATCTCTTGGAAAATATCAGGAGTTTTACCCCCTTCTGAATTTTCAGTTTCACGCTCTCTAATGCGTACCGGAATTGTATGCTTGACACTCTCATAAGTACCTGAAAGCAAACAAGTACCGCGTGGCATTTTGGGTAGGGCGCGTAACATTTCTTCAGAGGCATCTGACTTTACGCCCCGAATGGCATCAAGTTGATCTGGTTCTAACGCAAACACCAGTCTTGTATTACACTGACGAATAATGCTTCTATCAATGTCAATAGGGCTTTGTGTCATTAATACCATACAAATGCCGTGATGTCTTCCAATTCGCACACCTTCCCGTATTATTTGTTTACAAGGGCTACCCTCGCCTTGTGGTACAAACAAATGAGCTTCATCCACAACTGCGACATAAGGTGGAAGATGACCCCGGATGCGTAAGTTCTGAAGTTCCCTCAAGACTGCTGTTGCTATAGATTGAAGTTGTATAGATGTTAATTTTTTACAATTTATTGCCAGACAGGGATACATAAGTTTTCGCCAGTCAGCTACCCCCTTGCCAAATATTTTGTAATTATTGAGAGTTTCTAACCTGCGTGTCACTGTATCCACTAATCGTGGCACATCACCAGGTTTACCTGATAGTGCTGCTGCTGAATCTGGTATTTTTGCTAAAACATCATCCAACGTAAATTTTGCAATATCTCTATTAACTAGACGAGTTTGTAATTCGCCAAAAGCCCTTGTCACTACGTCACACTGAACTGAACTCTGTTTCATCGCTTCAGGAAGTAAATCTATCAATTCTGATTCAGTAAGTGATGAGATACGAATGCTAAAGTCTTTTCCAGGCTCAACAACTTCTCCCCCCAATTTTTTAACTAACGATGAATATTCATCCTGCGTATCTATAAAAATAATTGGTAAATTCATCTTGATGATTTCTTCTGCAATCACACCCATTGCATAACTCTTACCACTGCCTGTAGTTCCACCTATAAAAAAGTGACGCTGAATGGCTTCACGTTTAAGAATTATGTCTGTTTTCGTACCGCCTACTGTTGCGCCAATGTATAGACCCTTAGATTTATCTGTTTCTATGCCCAATACCTGAACAGTTTCACTGCTATCAGCAATAAATACTTCAGCCCCTGAATTTGGTAAATTCTGTGGTGATCTGATCTCTGTATTTGTAATCTCCTCAATCAAGTCAGCTTCGGCAATGCGAAATATCGTTGTGCTATCTTCCTCTTTGGGATAATTTCGTGGCAGCCTCATGCTATCAGTAAGGTTGATTCTTTCTGCACTTTCATTAGGGTTGTTTTCATAAGCACTGCGAATTCGACCAATAAGCATTGTCTTTTCTGCTCTTGATACAGGAATCCGAACAAGTGTACCAGGCTTTACATCTTCTCCTGCTTTCAATTTGATTCGCACAGTTTCAAAAGTTGGGGTATCGCGATCAGAAATAACTGTGCCGATAGGGAGAGTCTGGACGCTCATTTTTAAACACCTCTATTCAGATTAAGATTTGATTATTCTCTATAAATTTCTACACCAAGTTGTTGGAGCATTCGCCTAGCCGCAATTGAATGAAAAGCACTGACAGGCAATCCTGTCAACAGACTCACCACCCACTTCGGCGATACTCGTCGATCGCCCACTAGCACGTACCATGACTGATAGCTAGCAGGGTTGCCCTTACCTTCCACCAACGCCTGACGCGCTACATCAAGCACTTCTGCTGCTGTCATTACCACCTCAATTCCCTTGAGGCAAGCTTTTCCTTGCAAGTCGATCGCCTGTCTGCTAGCTAGTTCCGGGGGCTTTCCGTACAGCCAATCATGCAAGGTTGCCAGCTTTTTACCCAAGGAGCCTGTAGCAATTCGCACAGCTAATCCTGATTTAATTAGCATATCGTATTTATCCAGTGCCAGCAAATAATCTCGACCCAGACAAATGCAAAGTTTTTGGTATGACTTTGCGCTAAGGATATCCTCAAATTTGGCTATGACCTCTGCCTGCAATTGACGCGATCGCATTTTTGTCATTCGTTGGTCATAATTTGGAATCTGATAGTCACTGGGTATCAAGCCAAACTTCGCTGACAAAATATATATCTCTAACCGTGCTGATGGTTGTTTCCGCAGAAAACGACGCAGCAAACGGAATGTTGGGCCATCATAGCGCTCAATAGCAGGCAGCGAATCAGCATCCGAACGTTTACGCTGCGAGCAAGCCAAAATTAGCAGATGTCGCAAATTCAGAACTCACTATATGTTATTCATGTTATTTACCACATTATTCTATTTCTTGCTTTACAACTAGCGTGATGAAGTAGAGGTAGCAGATGCGATCGCCCTTTCATTCCCTAAAAGCGATCGCCCTTGTGACAAGACATTATAAGTGCGATCGCAACAGCCTAAGCAACACCATAGCTTGTAAACTGCCTTGCATAGGGAGGCTGAAGACCCAAAACAATATCCTCCCGCGCCACACCCATCAGCACTAACTCCTCAGCAATCAGTTCATCAGTTTGATTGCGTTGAATCCAGACTTTTTCATTTCGGATATCTAAGTGGATCGGGCAACTATAAATCCGATTGTGACCGTCCCAACCTAAATCTAATATCTGATAATGGTCATGTTCGGTGTCAAACAATACCTGGATTTCTATGTCGCCATTGATGGGTTTAGTCTTGCTATATTCCATCAGGAAAGTGCGAACAATCTGCCGATATTTAGCTAATCGATCCATTCCACAATCACCTCATTCGTGGGGTCGTATACCAACAACTTCAAATCATACTCAGCTATCGCCGCTTGGGGCAAAGCACGAGAGAAAAATGAATTATAGGCAGCGATCGGAACTGCCAAATAGAGCGATCGATCTGGCTCCAAATTTTTGAGTGCTAGTCGATAATTCAAAAATTGACCGAGGGCTAGGTGGAAATCAAACATAGCTGATTCACTCAGAAAGCTTTTAACCTCCACCGCAATCTTCTGCACACCTCGCTCTGCGGCTAAAAGCTGTTCCGCCCCCAAGTCAATCCTGAGCCGATCGTCTTCGCTAAACTTTAGCTTCAGCGGATCGTGGGTAATTACCCAATTATCCTTCAGGAGAGCGGATTTCACAGACTCATGGAAAACATCCCTAGCCGACATAGACTTTACTCAAAGACCTAGTTTCCATTCTATCCAAACCCACGCACTTAGGAACTTAGCACAAATAGTATTATAACACTCAACCAAAATGCCAAGAATCAAATAAGCGCGATCGCCCTTTCATTCCCAAAAACCGATCGCCATTTCATTCACCTCACCAAAAACGCCGCACACTCAACATGAGAAGTCTGAGGAAAGAAATCCGCCGGCTGCACCCGCGCTAACTTATAATCCCCATTTTCGCACAAAATCTTCAGGTCGCGAGCCAAAGTAGCAGGCTTGCAGCTAACATAAACAATGCGATTTGGTTTGATTTCCTTGATAGCTTCCAAAACCGCGCGATCGCACCCTTTCCTCGGCGGATCTAGCAGCACAATATCCGGTGTCAATCCCAAGGAAGGCAGCAAACTCTCTACAGTTCCCACCTGAAAATCGACATTTCTCACGTCATTTAACTCAGCATTTAATTGGGCTTGTTCGATCGCCGCCGGTTGCACTTCTAAACCGATGGCTATTTTTACTTGTTGTGCCAGAGGTAAAGTAAAAGTACCAATTCCGCAGTAAGCGTCAACCAAAACCTCATTTCCCTGCAAATTCAATTCCCCTACAATTACCTCCAACAACGCTTCAGCAGCCTCAGTATTGACCTGGAAAAAAGTATCAGCCCTTAGCTGAAAATTCATCCCAGCAAAGCTTTCTCGCAGATAAGAACGACCAGCTATGCAGCGAGTTTCTGCACCAAAAATCACATTAGTTTGAGCGGGATTTATATTCAAACAAACACCTACCAGTTGAGGATATTGTTTCAGCCACTCTGATGCTTGCTCTTCGAGTCCCGGCAACTCTCCAGTGCGAACTATTAAAGTTAGCAGCATCTCGCCAGTGCGCCGTCCAATCCGCAAGGACAAATGACGCAATTCTCCTGTATGTTTCTTTTCGTCGTAGACTTGCCAATCCCGCCAGTGGATGTCTTCTTTGACTTCTTTTAACAAAGGATTGAGGCGCGGATCTTGCACCGGACACTGATTGAGATTGACTAATTTGTGGGTGCTTTTTTGATAGTAACCTGCTTGGACTTGACCTGTTGCAGATATGGCCACGGGATAAGTCGCTTTGTTGCGGTATCCCAAAAATTGGGGAAATCCCTCGATTTTTCCCGTTAAAATTTCATCAACTTGGGGATTGCTAAATCCGCCAATCCGTTCTAAGGCTTGAATGATTTGATTTTGCTTGGCTGCAAGCTGATATTGATAATCTACGTGCTGCCACTGACAGCCGCCACACTTGTCGGCGACAATGCAGTTAGCTCGAATGCGGTGTTCGGATGTTTCGAGAAGTGTGTCCAGCTTGCCTGTAGCATAGGTGGATTTGACTTGCACGAGGCGGACAAGGACTCGATCGCCCGTCACGGTATCGGGCACAAACACTACTAACTCACCAAAACGACCAACTCCGTCGCCGGTGTCTGTCAAGTCGGTAATCTCTATCTCAATCAGTTGACCTTGCTGGCAAGGGTTTGCCAATTTCGTCGAGTTTGGGGTCGGGAATTTAGATTTGGTCACAAGTAGTCGTGGTAGGATTTAATATGGTAATGCAATATCGCTCTCTCTTTCCTGAGATAAGTCGTAGCGAAGCGGGGCGTAGGCCATCGCACTCAAACTCAATTGCAGGCTGTCTTCCTGCTGCTGAACGTCTTGCTGCTAAAGCCAAGCTTCCACCTGCAAGTCAAGCCTGCCGTGAGTTGCCCCTACCCGTGCCTGTGCGATATGCTGTTGGGGCGAGCTAGCAAAAACTCGTTAAACAGTCAAAGTGTCTGCCGACATCAAAACTCTCAGTCGCAGTTTTTGAGTTTTTCCCGCAGTACCCTGGAACACAGGGAAACTGGCTTGAACATCAAGCATAACGTTTCCGGAGATTTATCGGCTACTTCTAATGTTGATAAATGTTAGAAGCAAAGTAAATCGCCCAACCTAGAATCTCGTCTTTAAGGGATGAGAATGTCAATTAATCTTACTCTCAAATATCCTCAATTTTTTTGAATAACAATGAGCGTAGTTAGCCAACTAATTCTCCAAGCCGACGACGAACTTCGCTATCCCAGTACCGGCGAACTTCAAAGCATCAAAGATTTTTTTAAAACCGGAGAACAGCGGGTGCGTATTGCTACTGCGCTGTCTGACAGTGAGAAAAAAATTGTTGAAGAAGCTAGCAAAAAACTCTGGAAAAAACGCCCTGACTTTATCTCTCCTGGGGGCAATGCTTACGGCCAACGCGAACGGGCTTTGTGTCTGCGCGACTACGGCTGGTACTTGCGCCTGATTACCTACGGTATCTTGGCGGGTGACAAGGAGCCGATCGAAAGCATCGGTTTGATTGGCGTTCGGGAAATGTATAATTCTCTCGGCGTTCCTGTTCCTGGCATGGTCGAAGCTATCCGCTGTTTGAAGGAAGCTTCTTTGGCTTTGCTCAATCAGGATGATGCTAAGGAAGCAGCTCCTTATTTTGATTATATCGCTCAGGCAATGTCTTAATTGCTTTGGCGATCGTTTTTATGAATGTGGCGGAGCATTCGCGGGTGATTTTTGGGGTGATTTTATCTCGCAATTGCTCGCAAATGTTTCGCTTCTGTTTTTTGGAAAGGAAATCTGCCTCATTTCTGCTAGGAAGCAATGCTGTTTAAGCTTTCCCAGATGTTGAGTTCGTCTTGTCTTTCAATGCACATTTGATTTAAAAAGTCAAGTGTTTTTGGGAGAAATTGTTTCTTGAATTTCCGGCTGTCGTACAGAATGGATGTTTTGAGCTGCGAGAGTTCTCCAAGGGTGGGGCAGGTTTGGATATGATGGGCGATCGCATTTTGCCATTCTTCCAGCCTGCGGTAGCTGACAAACAGGCCGCCTCTATCCCGATGGTGGACGAAAACCACGAAAGCCCAGGATTCGACTCGCTTAATTTGATTTTGGCTGATTTTGAGCAGTTGGGCGATGGCTACGCCCCGGCTTACGCCTACGACCTGACGGTGATGCGGAGCTTTTTCGAGGGCTGGATGCGGCGAAATAGTGCTGTCATGGCTGTATACTCAGGGCTTGAGAGGCAAGTTCTGTTTAGACTCAATTACATCTTACTCTATATCAGATTCTTATCTCACTTGTGCAACAATATTTAATGGAAACTCAGATGTTGTTCGTACAACCCTCAATCATTGATGCTGTGCTAGTTTGAGAGTTAATGTAGGTGGAAAAAATGTCAGCACTCTCTAACAACGCTGTGGTAGACAATCGGCAGGAATTGCGTCCCGTTCGCTTCACGGAGACGGGGCGGATGCGTTTGGGCAAGATGTTAAAGGCTGCAAGACAGACAATAGGTTGGTCTGTTAGCGAAACACAGTTCAAAACAAGGGGGTACGAAGAGGCGCTGTTCACAGCGACAAATCAACCCGTACCCAAAGATGTGGGTATCAGTGCCGCAACAGTCAACCGTTACGAACGTGGGAAGCTGGATAATTTGGATTGGCGATCGCTCTCTCTGTTATGCTTTGTCCTCAAGCCGATCGATCCGGTGACAGGAGAGGCACTAGAACCGACAAATGCTTTATATATCGCGTGCGAACATCCGCCTTACAATGACGCAAAGCTCTACGACTAGATTATTTGCAGATAGGTGATGACTGATGGTTGTAGCAGAAGCTAGGCGAGAAAAAGAATACTTGAGACGGAGATTTACTGATACCGGGCTGCGGCGGTTGGGTAAATTCCTGCGCTCGTGGCGGGAAGCTAGGGGCTGGAGCGTTCACGAACTGAGCGAAAAGACCAAGCAGCATGAGGCTCAATTTTATAATCTAGGGGGAGAGCCTTTGCCGAAAGTTTTGGGGGTCAGCATTGCAGGCATTTCGAGAATCGAAAATGGCTATTACAACAAGCCTGCACCCGATCTTTTGTGGCTGTTCCTCGATGTTCTCGAACCAGTTCACCCGGTTGAAAAGCGGTTGGTTACTCTAGAAGACTTACTGTTGATCGGAACTGAATTTTGGAACCCAAACGTCGAGGCGTAGGATTGACTTAATAGTTAAATTGGATCTGTAAAATGCCGGGATTTCTTGACTTTAAGGCTGTCGTCGATCAGGAAAAACTGCGCCCTGTGCGATTTACGGATACGGGACGCGGTAGATTGGGCAAACTTCTGAAAGCAGCTAGAGAGATTCGGGGCTGGTCAATTATTGAAACAGAAATGGTCACAAAAGAATACGAGGCCGCTCTGTTTCGGACAGCCGGAGATCCTGTACCAAAAGATGTCGGTATTAGTAATGCTACCGTTAGTCGCTACGAACGCGGGAAGTTAGAAAGTTTGGATTGGCGATCACTCTCTCTGTTATGCTTTGTCCTCAAGCCGATCGATCCGGTGACAGGAGAGGCCCTGGAACCGACAAATGCGCTTTATATCGCTTGCGAACATCCCCCATACAACGATGCGATGCTTTATGAGTAATTGATTGCTGACATCTGGCAGTATTGTTAATCAGCTTTTCAGGGCGGGCTCGCGTGCCCAACCCCTACTCCCCACAAGCAAAATATGGAGTTGTTGTGGAACAGGCATCTTGCCTGTTCT
>NZ_JAUBPB010000074.1:0-13983 GCF_036700545.1 Microcoleus sp. SVA1B4 | reverse complement strand
TGCCCAACCCCTACTCCCCACAAGCAAAATATGGAGTTGTTGTGGAACAGGCATCTTGCCTGTTCTTAACAATAGTGATCGGGAGTGAGTTATTACCGATCGCCCTTTTGTTGAGCAATTAAAGCTTTAGCTTGCTGCCATAGAGATTCTAACTCTTCTGGGGGATAATCTGACAAAGGTCGATCGCACGCAGCCTCTACCTTCGCAAACCGCTGCACGAAACGATCGTTTGTTCCTTGCAAAGCAGCCGACGGATCTAAATCGTACCAGCGAGCTAATTGAATCAACACAAACATAATATCTCCCAATTCTGACTGCTGCGCTGCCTTATCCTCGTGTTTGAGAGCGTGCTCAAATTCTGCCATTTCTTCGTGAAATTTATCCCAAACGCCGTCTACACTGTCCCAATCAAAACTCACTTCCGCAGCTTTTTGAGAGATTTTCATCCCGGCGGCTATTGGCGGCAAAGTGCTGGCATAACGGCTCATTTTCGAGGCTAAAGTTGGCGGCTTTTCCGATGTTGTGCCTTTTTCTGCTGCTTTGATTTTTTCCCAGTTTTCGTTGACTTCATCGACGCTGTTGATTTCGACATCGCCAAAGACGTGGGGATGTCGCCGAATTAGTTTTTCTGTAATGCCCGCAGCTATTTCGGCGAAGGTAAACTGATTGGATTCGCTGGCAATTTGAGCTTGCAGAATTACCTGTAACAGTAAGTCGCCCAATTCTTCGACGATCGCATCTTTATCTCCTTTGCGAATCGCGTCGGCGGTTTCATAAGCTTCTTCGATGATGTGAGGAATTAGAGTTTGGGGAGTTTGGGCTAAATCCCAAGGACATCCGCCGTCTGGCGATCGCAATTTAGCTACAACTTCTATAAGTTCTTCGAGTGCTGTGAGCGATCGACTTTCAGAATTAGACATAATAATTTACCTTTTAGATTTGCTGGAAGTGCGGCGGGGAGGTTGGCGTTTGCGCCTCTTAATTGTGCCAGGAGGGCGCAACCCGCTTAATCCTTTCTTTTTGAATTTTTTGTAAGCCGAGCCGCCCCAATCGCTCAGATAATGGCTCATAGCGCCCAATTCTAGACCGATGTAAACGGCTAAAATTTCGATGTGGTGTTCCCAGATCGATCGCCCGTAACTCAAAACCACATCCTGCCAATTCCAGCCGAAGTTTCCGACTTTTTCGGCAATTGCCAATCCCACGATTCCGAGAACCGCGATCCAGATAGCGAGGTACAAGATTCGCAAAGCAGTGCCGATCAGAGGGCCGTGGGACAAAAAAGAACGGTGGCGCAGGCTTTTTTGGTACGGGAGCCAAATCGGTTTGAACCATCCCCAGCGCTGATACTGGCAAGAGTAGATATCCAAGTCGGGGCCAAACATCAGCCCGCCGAATAAGAAGCTGCCGGAAACGAGCAAAGTCAGGTTGCTGCTCTGAGTCTGGCCAAAGGTGAGGGCTGCCACCAAGGGCAAACTCCACATGGTTATTTGATCGTGGGTGCGGCCAGAGGGCATTTAAAGTTTAGGATTTTTTTTACTTGATCTTTCTGAGTTACTGTGATATGATAAATCCCGGTGAGTGCAATTGGGTGATTAGCTCAGTGGTAGAGCGCCTGCTTTACACGCAGGATGCCGTAGGTTCAAATCCTACATTACCCATCCGATAACTCAATATCAACAGTTTCAGCCGTTTTTAGCCGTCAAGCCGAGAACGGCTGTTGCTGTTGAGGGTTGACTGTTGAATTGGGTGACAGAAAACAATGGGATACAAGCCTCCTCCTTTTAGGGGGACTTTCGGTTCTGAATTTCTCCGAAGAGGATTTTGAATAAATGCAGTGCTGTTTGTTCAGACTTGCTCTACAATTGTTTTATGTTAAATCTCACCTACGAGTACAAGCTCATTCCTACCGATACGCAACGCCAAACTTTCGACCAGTGGCTCAATATTTGTCGCAAGGTCTACAACTTTGGATTGCGAGAACGAAAAGATTGGGTTAATTCTCGTAAGTGTGATATCAACTCGTGCAGCATTAAGCAGGAATACATTATCCCGGATGATGCACCGCGTCCAACCTTTGCCCGTCAATGCAAATCATTGGCCCAAGCAAAGAAGTTAATTCCTGAGTTGAAACTGCCTCACACCCATGTCTTGCAGCAGGCGTTGCGCCAATTAGAGGCAGCGTTTGTGGGGATGTGGGAACGAGGACACGGTTTTCCTAGATTCAAAAAGCGGATGCGCTCATTTGTGTTCCCTCAATTGAATCTAGAATCCGTTAAACAGTTTGATGGTGCCGATTGGGTCAACCTGCCCAAGATTGGGTTAGTTAAAATGCACCTGTCGCGTCCAATTCCTCAAGGGTTTGATGTCAAGCAAATTCGCGTTATTAAGAGGGCTTCTGGCTACTATGTCATGCTCACTTTGCAATGTGATATCAAAGTACCTCAAGCCTCACCTTCAGGACATGGATTAGGGATTGATTTAGGGTTAAAACATTTTTTGGCAACTTCTGATGGTGAATTGATTGATAGACCTCGATTCTTTGTGGATGGACAACGCAAGCTGAAATTGCTGCAACGTCAACTCAAGCGTAAGAAAAAAGGCTCTAGAAAGTTTCGTCAAATTCATCACCAAATAGCGAAGCACCACGAATACATCTCGAACAGTCGCTCATACTTTCATTTCAAGACCGCTCATCATTTATGCAACGCAGCCCACACAGTATTTGCTGAGGATTTGAACCTCAAAGCAATGTCAGCCGGAAGGCTGAGCAAGCACACGCTTGATGCAGGGTTTGGTCAGTTCCTGAATATATTGAGCCATGTTTGCTTTAAGCGAGGTGCATACTTCGCAAAAGTAGACCCCAACGGAACAAGTCAAACCTGCCCATTATGTCAAACCCATACAGGTAAAAAAGAGTTATCCCAACGAGTGCATAAATGTCAAACCTGTGGCTATGAAACAAATCGAGATGTTGCAGCCGCGCAAGTGGTGTTGCAGCGTGGATATACAGCGGTTGGGCAAAACGAGCGTGAATTTTGGGGAGGGCAAGCTACATGAGTAGTCCCAATGAACCAAGAATCCCTGCTCATAAGAGGACAGGGAGTTGTCAAGACTAAATTTAACATTCTGTGGCGGATGTCTCAAAAGTTGGCACCCCATGCTAGAAAATTAATTTATTGATTTTCTTTTTTAGAACCCTGTATATGAAGCCTAAAATAACTAGCCCGATCGCGTGGCAGCAAGCTGAACTGCTCATGCAGCCAGCGATGATCCGAGTGATCGACAACATCCGCAAACAATTAGAGGAGTCAGTTTGGACGGGTACTTATCAACAAGTGCAGATTCCAATTCCGGGCTATCAACTAATTTTAGAGCTTCAAGGCGAGCAAAGATGTGTCGATATTTGGGAACTTTGCTATCGAGTCTGCTTTGTCAACTACCAGCCCGCCCACAGTCAAATCCAAAGCCAAGAAGTTGTAATTGATACTAGCTTGATTGATGATGAGACTGGCGATGTAGATTGGAATCGGCTTGATGCTAAAGCCGGCCAATTAATACAAGAAATATTCGCTAATTTGGGCAAATAGTCAGTTGAGAGTTGTCAGTTGACAGTTGTCAGTTGTCAGTGGTGAGCTTTCCAGCCAACAGCGAACAGTCAACAGTCATCAGTCAACAGTCATCAGTTAACAGTCAACAATTAACAGTCAACAATTAACAGTCAATAAAATCTTATGATTCAAGAATTGCACGACATTCAAGCAGCGACAGGTGCTACTTTTGCAGAGTTAACAACCAAAGAAATTGTGCCAGTCAGTTTTGGTAACGACGCAGAAGCGATCGCAGCAACTAAAAAAAGTGTGGCTTTGTACGATCGCACTCACTGGGGACGCATTCAAATCTCAGACAGCGATCGACTGCGGTTCTTGCACAATCAAAGTACCAATAACTTTAATATACTCAAACCCGGTCAAGGTTGCGACACCGTTTTCGTGACTTCTACCGCCCGGACGATCGACCTCGCTACCGCTTATGCTACAGAAGATGCCGTACTGCTGTTAGTTTCGCCCAACCGCCGCCGCCAACTACTGGAATTGCTCGATCGCTATATTTTCCCAATGGATCGCGTCGAGTTAACAGATTTAACCGATACAACTGTTGCTTTCAGTGTCCTCGGCCCGGAAAGCACTCAACTATTAGAAAAAATCGGAGTTACCGAACTCGAAAATCAACCTTACGCTACTCACAAATTGATAAAAAACCCCCCTCTTTCCCCCCCTTACGAAGGGGGGGATGAAGGGGGGGTTCGAGTTGCGGTTGGTAGCGGTTTAGCAACTCCCGGATACACGTTAATTGCGCCAGCAAGCGATGCAGCCCACTTGTGGAAAGAATTAGTCAAAGCTGGGGCCGTACCGATGGGCGATCGAGTTTGGGAACAACTGCGAATCGAACAAGGACGCCCCGCCCCCGATTTTGAACTCACAGACGATTACAACCCCTTAGAAGCCCGCCTTTTACACACGATTACCTATGACAAAGGTTGCTACATCGGTCAAGAAACAATTGCCCGGTTGAACACCTACAAAGGAGTCAAACAAGAACTTTGGGGCGTGCAGTTGAGCGGTGCGGTTGAACCCGGAACAGCAGTCACAATCGGAGAGGAAAAAGTCGGCAAACTCACCAGTTTTACGGAAACTGAATCCGGCTTTTTTGGTCTTGCTTACATCCGCACAAAAGTGGGCGGCGAAGGATTGAAAGTGCAGGTAGGAGAAATGACCGGGGAAGTAGTAAACCTGCCTTTCTTAAGTTTGTAAGCTTGGGTTTGTAGTGATGACTTTATTCCTCATAGATTGAATTCCTCACTACGAACCTATAGGGGGTATTCTACTGGACATCATAAGCTAGATCAGTATTTAAATTGCAGGTCAACAAATAATCAAACTCTTGTGGGACGTTGCTCCGACGCCGCCCCAAGTATGCAGTTTAAATGCACAATAGCTGATTAAATTATGACATAATCTTCCCCCAAAACAGCTTGATTGACCTGCGGTTCCGGCTCTACTGGGTCGCTGTAATGAGTGTCAATGTGTTTGATGAAACTTTCCCGATAAGCTTTGAGATGCGAGTTAAGTGCTTCGATATCCTGCTCTCCTGTCGCGAAACCCCTCTCTCTTCTAAATTGACCCGATTCTTTAACGAAAGCCATGTCAACTTGCCACAAAGCCTTATCAATCGGGCGATAGGACAAATCAACAATATCATAAGCTGCGAATCCTTGAGACTTCATAAAACTCATTACCTCATACATCTGACCAAACAAAGTAACTTCTACAATTACATATTCAGTCTGCTGCAAAATCTCAGTTGCTCCCGCTAAAACATTTAATTCCTGTCCGTCTACATCAACTTTAATTAAATACGGGCCTGGCAATTTTCTTTCCCTGCATATTCCATCCAGCGTAATTGCTGGTATGTTTCTCACATAAGGATTGCTGCTGTCAGTAACGCGATTTTCAGAAAGTGAAGAATGCACCATACCGGGACTGACGTTGAGGGTGAAAACTCCCGCTTCTTTGGTAGCTGCTGCAATAATGTATTCTGCACTTTTGAGCTTGCGGCAAATTTTGGCGAGGTAAGGTTCATTTTCGGCGATCGGCTCAATTAGCAAATGTCGCGCATCGGGGAAAGTTTCGTAAAGATTAAAAGTTCCCAAGGCGGCACCGACATCAATCACAGTTCTTGGTTGAAAACCTAAGTCTTTAGCCAGCAGCAAGCTGCCTGACATCGAGTTTCTGAGAATTCCTGTTTGTTGTTGGTTCACAATTTTTTCCAGATTTCAATGTGGATAAAGTTAATAGTATGTCTTGCAGCAGAGTTATTGTATGTCCGAATAAAGAAACGAAGCAATCGCCGAGGTTTGCTATTTCTTCGTTTCTGATCGTAATGACAGAAATAGGTTTTAACTCAGATGTTGCACCATTGTCAATCAGCTTTTTAGGAACAGGCTTTTCGGCCTGTTCCACAATATATATAGCAATCCTTGCAGGAGTAAAAAGATGTAGGGGTAGTGCTAAGAGTGCCTACCCTGCCTCATGGGGCAACCACGGGGGGTTTGCCCCTACAAAAATTACACAAATGATTTGGGATTGCTATAGTAAATTTTCTTGTGGAACAAGCTGGACGGCCTGTTCTTGAGAATGGTGCAAGATGTGAGTTTCCATGTAACCTGCTACTATTTCGCGGATTTGTGCGCCTTGTTTTCCGGTTCGACAGATTGCAAAGCTTCGTCGAGAATTGCACGGGCTGACTCGGCTTTACTCCTAGCATCTCGATAGCGAACGTTAGCTTGAGCGAAGTTTTTGAGAACCTTGAAACCGTCTTTGAGGCTGGCGATTTCCTCGGCAGTCACAGCTTCATCTGTAAACAAAATGTCGATCGCAGCCCGGATTTTGAGTGCTTCTTCGCGGGATTCCATGACTTTCAATTTGAGACTTGCCAAATTGCTCAAAATCTGGACGGCTTCAGTAATCGCATCCTCGCCGTCAGACGCAGCATCTTCGATATCCTTAACTTCAACAAACTGTTTGGGCCCAAATCCCTCCATGAGTTCCGTAGGCAGCTTGCCCTCATCCATGAGATCCATCAGCCGATCCATCGCTTCTTCACGGGCTTTGGCTGAATCTTTCCCCTTGACAGTTAAAATAATTTCGGGGCTTTGAGGAAGTGTATAGCGAACCATATTTTGACAGCCTGTGCGCGAAAACAATTGAATGATATTTTATCTTTATTCGATCGCCAGTTGCAGCTATCAATCCGCTCGACTACCAACCGCTTTCCAAAACTTGACACATATACACTCAAAAGGAACCCTCGACAATGAAAGATAAATTTCTTAACTTTCTCAACTTGATTTTAGTAGCTGATGTGTTTTTCGTCTTTGCCATTTTTGGGTGGTTTGTGATCGCAGTAGCAGGTCGATCGACCGGAGTGAATCTCGGTTTTGATTTGTGGTACAGTCTCTGGCAGCCCGTATTTAATCCCGCCCTCGGAATTCTTATGGGCGGTGCTATTCTCAGCGGTATAATTAACCAAGTTTCTAAACGCCTCAATCCCAAGTAAAATTGATGTTTTGTTGGAAACGGTGATTGGCGATGCTACTTAGTTGGCGATCGAACTTGTGAAATGCTTCAAAGATGAGGCACTCAATTAGGTCGATGAAGCTGGAAAATACATAAGTAGTCAAAAACGAGTGCAACGCTTCCCAAAGGAGCGATATCTTATCAAAGCAATCACAAAAGTTATGATAGCTTTACATTCTGTTACAGAGTAAAGTTTATTTTCGCCTACCTATTTACGTCGAAAATCAGGATTGGACGATCGGGATCTAAAAATATCAACTCATGTTCTGATGAACAAAAGTCGGGCAATTATGGGAGAACAAAAATGTATCGGTATCCTCACCAGCGGGGGTGACTGTGCCGGCTTAAACGCAGTTATTCGAGCCGTTGTCTACCGCGCAACGGGAACTTACAATTGGAAAGTGATGGGGATTCGTCAAGCCACCAACGGATTGATGAGTCGTCCCCCTGCAGCAATTCCTTTGGATATTGAGAAAGTAGACTCGTGGCTCACCATTGGCGGTACGATGTTAGGCACGACAAATAAGGGCGATCCTTTTGCTTTCCCCATGCCGGATGGGACTCTACGCGATCGTTCTGACGACATTATCGAAGGCTATCATCAATTAGGTTTGGATGCTTTAATTGGGATTGGTGGCGACGGTAGTCTTGCCATTCTCAGGAAGATTGCTCAACAAGGTAATTTGAATTTAGTTGCGATTCCTAAAACTATTGATAATGATGTTGGAATTACCGAGCGTTCTATCGGTTTTGATACTGCGGTAAATATTGCCACTGAAGCACTCGATCGCTTGCATTTTACTGCCGCAAGTCACAGCCGCGTCATGATTGTTGAAGTCATGGGACGCGACGCTGGACATATTGCGATCAGTGCCGGAATTTCTGGAGGAGCTGATATAATTTTGATTCCAGAAATCCCTTACACAATTTCCAAAATCTGCGCCCAAATCCAAGAACGCCAAGACCGGGGAAAAAACTACTGTTTAATTATAGTAGCGGAGGCAGTTCGCACTGAAGAAGGCGAGTTAGTAATGCAAACAAATCGCTTAGGCCAAAGTCGATTAGGGGGAATTGGTCAGTATTTAGCTGATACAATCTCTGAGTGCAGCGGTGCAGAAACTCGCGTCACCGTTTTGGGACATATTCAACGCGGAGGAACTCCTTCATCGCTAGAAAGGTTAATTGCTTCTGCTTTTGGCGTCGCAGCAGTTGATTTAATTGCCGAAGAGAAATACGACTGCATGGTATCTTGGCAAAAGCGGGAAGTTGTGAGCGTTCCTCTGGAAGATGCGATCGCCAAATACAGACCTGTAGACTTCGATGGTACTCTGGTTAAAACGGCCCGCGGTTTAGGGATTTGTCTAGGGGACTAAACAATTACCCCTCCGATTTCTCAAAGATTTAGTCGGGGACGCACTCAGAACCAAGAAACCGGCTTTTTTAACCGAGACTGAGGGTTTTAAGCTAGTGTATGGTCGTAAAAAAACCAAGGTGATGACCAAGAATTTCAAAGGTGGTATCCGCCACGTGATTTATCCGTGGAATCAATCCAAAATCGAAAATCGAAAATCCTCAAGCCCCCGCATTTATCCGTGGGATAAATCTAAAATCTAAAATCTAAAATCTAAAATCGATTGACCAAGAATTTCAAAGGTGGTATCCGCCACGTGATTTATCCGTGGAATCAATCCAAAATCGAAAATCGAAAATCCTCAAGCCCCCGCATTTATCCGTGGGATAAATCTAAAATCTAAAATCTAAAATCTAAAATCGATTGACCGTCTGTGCTTCCAGGACTAAGATTAACCTGGAAGCAGTGACGTTTCAACTATTTAGTGTAACTTGCAATCAGTTCTGAGCCAGTATCGACCCAGAGTGCGATCGCACTCGGAACTACAAAATACCGCAACAAGTGGAAAGGGGAGAAATTGACACCATTTACTACACAAATTAGAGTGCGACATTATGAAATGGATGCTCTCGGTCACGTAAATAATGCTGTCTACCAGCATTATTTAGAACACGCTGCGATCGAACATTTAGAACATTTGGGATTTACTCTCGATCGCTACCGGGAATTGGGCGGCGTCTTTGTAATGCGACGGATAGAAATTGACTATTTGCGATCTGCCGCATCGGGCGATCGATTGGAGATATCCACTTGGATCGAACAAATGCGCGGCCCGCGCGCTGTCCGCCGCTACGAAATTCGCTTAGCTGGAAATGAGGAAATCTTGTTAAAAGCAGAGGCGCTTTGGGTTTGGGTTGAAGTTACCACCATGCGCCCGCGAGCAATTCCCAAACAAATAATTGATATTTTTGAATCACAATCTCAAGCATTACCAACCTAGAGAAAAAATCAACTATTATATTTGCAAAATCATGTAAAAATCTATTGGTTTGTAGTGAGGACTTCAGTCCTTCATTCCCCGTTTGTAGAAGTGCAAAAAGTTGATTGTCGCCGGGGCCGCAAATCCCGATCGCAAAAAGTCGGATCGCCCGCCTGCCAGTTTGGATGCCGCAGAGGTACGATGGAATATAGGGAGGGAGGCCAAGCCCGGTAAGGTTAAGCTTGGCGACAATACCCAGAGGAAGGGAAAAATGACACTTAACTTGCGGCGACCGATTTTGATAGGCGGAATAGGACTTTCAGCAGCGCTGTGGCTGCTGGAAACTCTACAGCATTCGGGTTCAGAAATGGGCGAAACGGCACTCATCGGCTTGGCGGCTGCCGGTGCGGGGTATTGGTGGTGGAAGCAACAATCCCCCAAACTCGAACTCGCACTCCCGCAACCCCTGGCGAACCGGGAAGCAGCCGAAAAAGCGATCGCGGCTTCAGAAACCGCAATTAAATTGCTGGCTTCAGAAGCTCAAAACTCTGCTGATCCTGCTAATCTAACAGCACAGCTCGATCGGCTCAGAACAGAATTAGACAGACAAGATTTGCGGATTACCGTAACTGGCGGCAAAGCTGTCGGCAAAACTGCCTTAATTCAAGTTTTAAATTCTAATTGGGCATCTCAACACCCGCAAAAGCTTAGTTTACAAGAAACTGCAGCGCTGTTTGCTAATACAAATGCCGATGCCAAAATCAACGGTGATTTAGTGCTGTTTGTGACAGCGGGCGACATCACAGATTCCGAATTTAAAACATTATCTCAGCTAGCTTCGGCAGGTCAGCGCGTGCTGCTAGTCTGGAACAAACAAGACCAATATTTGCCAGAACAGCAGTCCCAGGTTTTGAACTCTTTGCAGCAGAAAATGCAAGGAATATTGGGGACAGAAGAGATAATTGCGATCGCAGCTTCTCCCAATTCTATTAAAGTTCGCCGACACCAAGCGGACGGCACATTTAAAGAACGGATTGAAAAGCAAGTCTCTCAACTCGACGCGCTGACGGAAAGATTGACTAAAATCTTAACTGAAGAACGGCAACAGTTGGTCTGGGCGAGTGCAGTGCGGGAGGCTGCAAGTATCAAGCTAGAGGCCAAAACCTTATTAAATGCAGTCAGGCGCGATCGGGCAATTCCCATTATCGAACAATATCAGTACATCGCCGCCGCCGCCGTCTTTACTAATCCGGTTCCAGCTTTAGACTTGCTAGCAACAACCGCCATCAGCACCCAACTCGTAATCGATCTCGGCGCCATCTACCAGCAAAAGTTTTCCTTAGACCAAGCTAAGACAGTAGCGGGGACTTTGGCTAATCAAATGTTTAAATTGGGATTAGTAGAACTGTCTACTCAAACTATTACTGGACTGCTGAAAAGCAATGCCGTCACCTATGTAGCAGGAGGCGCGGTGCAGGGAATTAGTGCAGCCTATTTTACCAGAATAGCTGGACTGAGTTTAATTGAATATTTCCCAAGTCGAGAAGGGGAAAATGCTGCAATAGGCATTTTAAATATCGACCAGTTGACTAAAACTTTGCAAGCAGTTTTTACGCAAAATCAGCAAGTTTCCTTCTTGCAATCTTTCGTCAACCAAGTGGCGAGTCGCCTTTCATCTCAGGTATCTGGGCCCGAAACCGTTAAGTCCGTGGCCAATTAAGTAAAATAAAGGAACAGGCAAGATGCCTGTTCCACAAGACAGTTTTTTTGTTGTGGAACGGGCATCTTGCCCGTTCCCCGGCAGAGCAGGGGAACCAGTTAATATTTTCCTTCTTCCTTCTTCCTTATATTATACAATCAAAGACAGTTTGCACGATGATACAAACTCAACCAAAAATACTAACCTTTGAACAATTTCTAGAAGACAAACCCGAGAACAAATCCTACGAACTTCACGACGGGGTAATGGTTGAAATGCAGCCTACAGGAGAACACGAAGATATCACAGCATACCTTGTTCAAGAATTTACGCTGCTCTACACCCAACTGCAACTTCCATACCGCATTCCCTCGAAAGCGCTAGTTAAGCCACCAGCTAAAGATACAGGATATATCCCTGATGTTTTGCTATTAAACCGTCAGGCTTTAGCATCTGAACCCTTATGGTTGAAGTCAGCAACAATCACCCAAGGAACATCTATCCCGCTACTTGTTGAAGTTGTCAGTACCAACTGGCGCGACGATTATCTAAAAAAGTTGGCAGATTACGAAATGATGGGAATTCTCGAATATTGGATTGCTGATTATGCTGCGTTGGGCGGAATACGTCATATTGGCGACCCCAAACAACCCACGGTTTCGGTTTGTCAGCTTGTGGACGGAGAGTATAGGATTACACAGTTCAGAGGGAGCGATCGCATTATTTCACCTACATTTCCCAATATGGAGCTGAACGTCGATAGAATTTTCCGAGGCGGAGCCTAGTGTTAGGGAAAAGAACAGGCAAGATGCCTGTTCCACAAAAATTTTTTGTTATTGTGGAACAACAGGCAAGATGCCTGTTCCACAAAAATTTTTTGTTATTGTGGAACGGGCATCTTGCCCGTTCAAGATTTTTTGGAAAACTCACAACTAAAAAATTATAAATTTATGAAAAATTGTATTAAAATAAGAAATAGGATTTATAATTCGACGATCAATTATACCTGCTTTAAAAAGCCGATCGCCAATGGCTGACAATTCCCTTCAAGAAAATCGCTTATCCCTTGCCCGCGCCAGTTTGCGCGAAGCCCTGGCGCGCTACTCCCACCTGCGCCAAGGGAAAAAAAACTCGAATAATACAGAATTAGAAGCGGCGCTGCAATATCAGTTAGATATTTTAACTTCCACCTCAGAAAAACTAGACCACAACATAATCCGCATTGCTACTTTCGGCTTAGTCAGCCGTGGCAAGTCAGCCGTATTAAACGCGCTTTTAGGTCACAAAATTCTGCAAACAGGCCCTCTCAATGGCGTGACTCAGTGGCCGCGTTCCGTGCGCTGGAGTGTGCCTTTATCCTTCCTGGACAGCGAGGAATCCCCCCAACCCCCCCTGGCCAAGGGGGGGAAAGGAGGCGTGCAAGTAGAATTAATCGATACTCCGGGACTTGATGAAGTTGGTGGCGAAGTGCGCGGCGAAATGGCGAAACAAGTAACTCGCCAAGCTGACTTAATTCTGTTTGTCGTTGCAGGCGATATTACCCGAACTGAGTATCAAGCACTGTGCGAATTGCAAACAGCTCAAAAACCGGTAATTTTAGTTTTTAATAAAATTGACCTGTATCCAGAATTAGACAGAAAAGCTATTTTCCAAAGTTTGCAAGCGCTGGCAAATTCTGAAGAGTTAGCAGCCGCTGCGGTAACAGAGGAAACAGATAGCGAAAATTTGTCCGATCGCCCAAACAACCCATCTGATAAATCTACTGCAAAATCACCGCCTAAAACTTCCAAATCTTTAGAAATAGTCATGGTAGCCGCCGAACCAGCACCGGTGCAAGTGCGGGTGGAATGGGCCGACGGAAGAGTAACTAACGAATGGGAGTCGCCCCCCGCGCAGATAGACGAACTCAAACATAAAATTCTGACAATTCTTAACAGAGAAGGTCGATCGCTCCTCGCTCTAAATGCTTTAGTTGAAGCTAGAGATGCCGAAGCAAACATTGCCCGTCACGTTCTCAAATTGCGACAAACAGAAGCCGAAGATTTAATCTGGCAATTTGCAAAATATAAAGCTTTGGCTGTCGGTTTAAATCCAGTGGCATTCTTGGATGTAATGGGAGCAAGTGTCGCAGATTTAGCCTTAATTCGCTCTTTATCGAGACTTTACGGCTTACCCATGACTGGTTACGAAGCCGGGAAACTTTGGCAGACTATTTTCTCCAGCGCTGGCGGCGTACTTTTGGGAGAATTGGGTAGCAGTTTCCTCTTGGGATTTGGCAAAAGTGCAGCGGCTGCGGCCCCACACATCGGCTTTTCTACTTTTGCCGGAGTCGCTGTCACTCAAGCTAGTTTAGCAGCTTACGGAACCTACGCTGTCGGTCGTGCCGCCCAAGTTTACTTAGAAAAAGGCTGCACCTGGGGCCCCCTGGGACAAGATACGGTAATTCAACAAATTCTCGCTACCATCGAGCGTAATACAATTATCGATCGCCTGCAGCAAGAGTTTAAAATTGGCACTTAAAAATTGCCCTAGTAGTTGAGTAGGGTGCGTCAGGAGAGGGTTATTTGTGATAATTGAAGAGTTAGGATCTGACGCACCCTACTGCTTTTATTCTTCTACAACTGTCAAAAAAGAATGCAACTGTAGGTAAACTCCAAACCACCATGCTCATCAGTGATACCCCCTTCTTTAATCTAAAATCTAAAATCTAAGGAATGAGAATTAAATAACTTCCACAAGTTTGTGGGATGGGCGTCCCGCCCGTCCGTTTTGGAAGGGCGGGACGCCCATACCACAATAACAAATAAAATTGTAA
>NZ_JAUBPB010000073.1:30319-36313 GCF_036700545.1 Microcoleus sp. SVA1B4 | reverse complement strand
GTTTCCCATGTATAGTAAGTGTTCGCGAATGGCGCACCTTACCTGGATCGTTAATGGTTTAAATGCTCCACAGCTTAATTTGTTGTCAACACTTTACAATTATCAGTGAACTCTCAGGTCTAAAATTCAAAACCTTTAAATTTAACATAGATTTTTTTGCAAGAGGTCTATTACAATACCGAGATTCCCAGTGTTTGAAAGCTTCTTGCAAAAATGAGAATTGCTGGGGTTGTGAGTCATAACCTGTGCGCGTGCAGTACCTCCGCGTCACAGAGTTGACACTCTCCGACCTGAAGGTGCGGAGATTCTTAAGAAGTTTTGACGCTCTTAATGGCGCTGTCAAGACACCTCTAGACGTTCAAAACAACTACCTTTCGGTGCTGCAATTACGCTTACTTTTTGTATGCTTTCGTTCGCACTTCTCAACACTAGCCAGTTCGGTACGCTCCCCATCCTGCGCTGCTTGGCTGTACCTTAGTCTTTCTCAGTCAAAAATGCTGAGAGTGTCTTACTGCCCGGAATTTCACCGTTCTAGGAATGGTTCAGCACGTAGTTGATACGCCTACTTGTTCTGCACAATTCAATTCTAACACAATACACTCGTAGCCTAAAGGCTACAACTGCGTTTCATACCCTGCGGGAAAGACCGGGGTTCTCACGCGACGCGCTATAGGCGATGCCCGAATAATCCTCGAAAAACTGCACTGCGACCTCATCCGAAATCTTCAATGCTATATCCCGATTCGCGGTGAGCACCTCGCACCTCGATCTTTATATTCGAGAAGCTGTCGCCAACGGTGGGTTGTCCCGACGATCGCACGTTGCGACTGCTTTGATCGCCAGCCTCCATCACCGTATAACCGGCAGCCCCAGCTTCCTCGATGATCTTGGCGATCTTTTTCAGCAGCACCTTTTCAGCAGCACCTTTTCGTGACAAGGCAATACTCTATGGTTTTTCCTTGAACCATATCTTTAAGTTTATGCCAAAGATCGGCGAATTCACTACCCTCTGTTGAGAAAGATTGACTCAGATTAGCGGAAGCATTTTATAAAAAACACTTATCTTTTTGGCGCAATGACAACCATTCAACCAGCAAATCTAAGTATAAACTTAAGAATACCGTTCAAGGCGAAAGCATAGATGTCTGTCTTCTGTTCGACATCAATGTCAGGTTTAAGCGTTCCAGTCTCTCTCCTTGAAACACTCTCCATTCACAGTTGAATTTCTGACAGGTATTTCCGTAGCGGCGGGCAAGTGCCCGCCACCGCCACACACATTCGAGCAGCATGGAGCGTACACAATGAACAAGTTTGACTCAACTAAACTGCGGACCCAATTTGACAACACCAGCGAAGGCTGGCTAGTGCAGGTGTATAGCGCAGATCGCCGCCTGCTCTGCGTACTCGACTCGTCTCACGCCTGGACTTTTTTGTTGGGCTGTGGGTTCGGTCTCCTACTGGCGGTGGGGTGGTTTAACCTTGCCAGTTACAGTCCATCCACGACTTATGAACCGTCAACAGCTCCCCCTGAAATGTGGATTGATTAGCTCAGTCATTGCTAGAAGAGTGGTGTCCACGCAACTCCTGTTCCTGATTTTGCTGATCCCATACCGTCCTCGGTGCAATATCCGTGTATAGAGAAAATTCTGCGATCGCAATTTACACTGACGATATACGGGTTTTCTGAGAATAAAAGGAAAACTTATGATTTGAATTTGAAATTATGTGGGATATCCATGTAAAGCGATCGCAAGTTTGTGCGAAATTAAGAATATGACTTAAGTACATAGAATTTTGGGTCTTAATAGATATTGATCTATAGAAGTTACTGCGGGACAGCGACACCTTCTAGCCCCATTCGGAGAGCGACCATCTCTGAATCCCCTGGCGACAGGTGTTCGCATAACACCTGTCGGCAGGGTTGAAGCGCTGCACCCTTACTTCTTAAATCTCACCGCTCACAATAATCGCTCTTTTTTAGAGGAGGCAGCAGGAGGTATTCATGGATTTTTTGTCCTTGTTCTTAATGGACTTCATTAAGCAGTTGCAGTCCCCAACACTCGGGTTTTTGATTGGTGGTATGGTCATTGCCGCTCTCGGTAGCGAACTAATAATTCCAGAGGCGATTAATCAGATCATCGTCTTCATGTTGCTCATGAAAATCGGTCTGACCGGTGGTCAGGCGATCCGCAATTCCAACCTGACGGAGATGGTGATACCCGCAGCGTCTGCTGTAGCAGTAGGGGTTCTTGTTGTATTCATCGCGCGCTATACGTTGGCCAAGCTGCCGAAGGTCAACACCATAGATGCGATTGCGACCGGGGGATTGTTTGGTGCTGTGAGTGGCTCTACCATGGCTGCAGCCCTGACACTACTGGAAGAACAAAACATGCCATACGAGGCATGGGCTGCCGCACTCTATCCCTTCATGGATATCCCAGCGCTCGTAACGGCGATTGTGGTGGCCAACATTTATCTCAACCAGAAGAAGGGTAGTGCAGCAGCCCACTCTACCGTGCAGCAGTCTTTCAGCAAGCAGCCCGTTGCAGCAGGCGATTATCCCAGCACCCGGCAAGAGTATCTCAGCAAGCAGCAGAAGCCTGCGGATAATCGGGTCAAGATATGGCCGATCGTGCAAGAAAGCCTCCAGGGTCCTGCCCTATCGGCAATGTTGCTCGGCATTGCTCTTGGCCTGTTCACCCAGCCGGAAAGTGTCTATAAAAGCTTCTACGACCCCCTCTTCCGCGGCTTGCTTTCGATCTTGATGCTGGTCATGGGTATGGAGGCTTGGTCAAGACTTGGCGAACTACGTAAGGTGGCCCAGTGGTACGTCGTGTATAGCGTAGTGGCACCGGTGGTGCATGGGTTCATCGCCTTCGGTCTCGGCATGATTGCCCACTACGCCACAGGATTCAGCCTGGGCGGTGTTGTGATCCTGGCTGTTATTGCCGCCTCCAGTTCAGACATCTCAGGTCCGCCCACGTTGCGAGCCGGGATTCCGTCGGCCAATCCCTCCGCCTACATCGGCGCATCCACAGCCATCGGTACACCCATTGCGATCGGCTTGTGTATACCGCTCTTCCTCGGGCTGGCCCAGGCGATCGGTGGCAGCTAATCCCAGACGGGTCGCGGTCTGTCGGCGCTCCCTTGCTCCAACAGACCAAGCGACTCAATATATTAAGATCAACATACGTAGGTAAGGAGGTAACCAATATGCCCAAGCCAGCCAAAAAGCTTGTCATCGTCACGGAAAAGATTCTGCTGAAGAAGATCGTCAATATCATCGAAGAAGCCGGGGCAACCGGTTATACGGTTCTGGAAACCGGCGGTAAAGGCAGTCGCAACGTGCGATCGTCGGGACAACCTAGCGTTTCTGACACCACGGCGAATATAAAATTCGAGGTGCTCACCCCCGATCGGGATATGGCGGAGAATATTGCGGATCAGGTCGCAGTCAAGTTTTTCCTCGATTTTGCGGGCATGATCTATATCTGTGACGCGGAGGTACTGTACGGGCACAGTTTCTGTGGACCAGACGGCTGTTGAACCGAGACGACACAGACCTAAAAAGCCGGGGTCATGCCCCGGCTTTTTAGTAGCCGTATTTCTTGCCTGCGGACTTGGGTCTCAGTTGCAGTCCCCAGCGCGAGGCTTTCTGATCGGTGGTATGGTCATTGCCGCCAACGATGTAGCGAACTGCAAATTCCAGATGCGATCTATAGCCCAGGCTCGAATAGTGATTGAACATATTAATAGGAGTCTAAAAGTTTTCAAATTTTTGTCAAGTCGTTATAATCGTCGCCGCCGTTATGGTCTCCGTTGTAATTTGTTGTCAACACTTTACAATTATCAGTGAGATATCAGGTCTAAAATTCAAAACCTTTAATTTTAACATAGATTTTTTTTTCAATAGGTCTAATATACCGACAATCCCCCACTCGACTCCTCGCCCACTCTCGGAGGCTCCCTCACTGCAAAACTCGGACACTTCCCCACCTATTCCTAAAAATTCACAATTTTTTACAAAACACCCGAAACCTCAGCAAAGTCAATCTTTCCCAATCTAAAATTTAAAATCTAAAATCTAAAATCCCATAACTTTGCCCTCGCCTGACCCAAGCGATCCGAACTAACTTCGAGTTTGCCTCATCCACTAGCGTCTTGATGACCGTTCGAGTTACCCGCACAATCCATCAACTGCCTGCATCCTAGCCCGAAAGCCCAAAGCCCAGATTGTTTGATTCGTTTATTTTTGTTTTATTTTTGTACCTCTTTATATTAAGAAAGTATTTTAAAATTAATTTAAAAGCTAAAAAAATTATAAAAATAGATTTTTATATCAAAAAACCAGTTAAGATTCCCAAAGATGCAAAATAAACAAATTTACTAGCATTTTCATTTAGACGCCCCCTTTCTTTTCATCGCAAGTTAGCTAATAATGCTTTCAACGAGGTGACTAAGGGCCGAGTCCAAAATTGGTCTAACCCAAAGACGGATACAAGCCCCAAACAAAAGTCGTCGAGCTCGAAAATTTTAGTTAAAGAGAAGCCCCAGATTCATCTGTGGAGTCGATTCTTTAATCTCAAATCTGAAATCTCAAATCGACTGAAATTAAGGAAATTGCAATTGGGCTATGGCAATTGGGCTATGGCAATTGGGCTATGGCAATTGCAGGAAAACCCAGCCCTCATCGTTTTGATAGAAACCTATAGGAGAACCAAGAGTGAAACTAGCAGTTTACGGAAAAGGTGGAATTGGTAAATCGACAACAAGCTGCAACATCTCCGTTGCCCTAGCCAAGCGCGGCAAGAAAGTTTTGCAAATCGGTTGCGATCCAAAGCACGACAGCACATTTACCCTCACTGGCTTCTTGATCCCCACAATTATTGACACCCTTCAGCAAAAGGACTATCACTACGAAGACGTTTGGCCCGAAGATGTCATCTACAAAGGCTACGGCGGCGTTGACTGCGTAGAAGCAGGTGGCCCTCCTGCAGGAGCTGGCTGCGGCGGCTATGTAGTCGGTGAAACCGTCAAACTGCTCAAAGAACTCAATGCCTTCGACGAATACGACATTATCCTGTTCGACGTGCTCGGTGACGTAGTGTGCGGCGGTTTTGCAGCCCCCTTGAACTACGCCGATTACTGCATGATTGTTACCGACAACGGGTTCGACGCTTTATTTGCCGCCAACCGCATCGCCGCCTCAGTCCGCGAAAAAGCCCGCACTCACCCGTTGCGGCTCGCTGGTTTAATTGGCAACCGCACCTCAAAGCGCGACTTGATCGACAAGTACATTGACTCTGTACCCATGCCGGTGCTGGAAGTGCTGCCCCTGATTGAAGACATTCGCGTTTCTCGCGTTAAAGGCAAAACATTGTTTGAGATGGCAGAAAGCGATCCTTCCCTCAATTACGTCTGCGATTACTACCTCAACATCGCTGACCAGATTTTGGCAATGCCCGAAGGAGTAGTGCCCAACGACACGCCCGATCGCGAATTATTTGCCTTACTTTCAGATTTTTATCTAAATCCAGTGCAACCGGTGGTCAAGAAGGAGGAAGATGAGCTAGACCTGATGATGGTTTAATAGGTCTAGCGATCAGGATGAGGATAAAGAGGTTATGGCTTTTTTTGATACTTTTTCAGTTGCTCTCAAACAGAAGTGGTTGGACTACTACCAGGTAAATCGGGCTTGGCTGCTCCTGCACATGACGGCTGACAACACGGTCGCCACACCCGACGGCGGGAAAAGGCCTGTTTCTTACCTCATCCTGGGAATTGCGGCTGCCCTGGAGCCGGAACTCCAGCAATTAATGCTGCCCTTCTCAAAACTCAAGCCGGATGCAGACAGCCTGATCGAAGTGTTGGGGCTAAATTTTGACCCGGACATCGCGCTGGGTATGCCCTCAAATATAGTGCCGCAGACGATCGGCACATCTCCAACACCCACAGCGGCTCAAACTGCAACTGCTACACCCACAGCGGCTCAAA
>NZ_JAUBPB010000073.1:0-30219 GCF_036700545.1 Microcoleus sp. SVA1B4 | reverse complement strand
CTGCAACTGCTGCACCCACAGCGGCTCAAACTGCAACTGCTGCACCCACAGCGGCTCAAACTGCAACTGCTGCACCCACAGCGGCTCAAACTGCAACTGCTGCACCCGCTGATGCCAAATCTAATAAATTGGGCGGTGCGGCGTTAGCAGCAGCCGGAGTAGTCGCCGGAGTCGCCGGAGCTGCCGGTCTGGCTGCGGCGGCGTCAGCACTGAGCTCCGACGACGAATCCTTCGATGAGTTTGAGGAAGAAGCAGTCTCTGATTTCGACCTGGGCGATGACGAGGAAGAAGCAGTCTCCGACTTCGACCTGGGCGATGACGAGGAAGAAGCAGTCTCCGACTTCGACATGGACGATGACGAGGAAGAAGCAGTCTCCGACTTGGACATGGGCGATGACGAGGAAGAAGCGGTCTCCGACTTCGACATGGACGACGATGAGGAAGAAGCGGTCTCCGACTTCGACATGGACGACGATGAGGAAGAAGCCTCGGCTTTGGACGGTCTCGGTCTCGAAGACGATGAGGAAGACGCCGTATCTGACTTTGATATGGGCGACGATGAGGAAGACGCCGTATCTGACTTTGATATGGGCGATGACGAGGAAGACGCCGTATCTGACTTTGATATGGGCGATGACGAGGAAGATGAAGCCTTGGCTTTGGGCGGTCTCGACCTCGGCGATGACGAGGAAGATGAAGCCTTGGCTTTGGGCGGTCTCGACCTCGGCGATGACGAGGAAGATGAAGCCTCACAATTTGGGACTTTGACCTCTGGAGATCTCGAATCGGGGATTTCCGATCCGTTTGGGGAAGAAGATGCAGAGTTTGTCGCCGAAGAAATACCCGATCCTTTTGGGACAGCGACCTCAGATGACCTAGACATGGATCTGGGCGACTTGGACGATGACGGTATTGACGATTTCTCTGTATCTGATGACGATGACCTCGACGATCTCGGACTCGACGATCTGGGGGAAGCAACTACCGGAGATCCAGATGAAGATGATTTAGATGCTCTAGATCTCGGTGATTTGGATTCCGACGATGAAGATGAAGAAATTTCCGGCTTTTTATCTGATTTTAAGTGAGGTTGTTGCGATCGCCCGCGTCTCTTCTAGTCTTGAAGTTTCCCGCTCTATTTGTGAGTTGTGAGTTGCGAGTTGTTAATTTTTAATTAGCTCCAACTCACAACTGCCAAAAGGCTTTTGGCCTTAGCGAATTGAAGTAAACTAAATCCCTGCTGTGAGGGATTGTATGCCCTCGCGCAGAATTTTTTAGCCAGAATTTTGGATGCTGCGGCTGCTGCGGAAATATTGAGTTTGCTGCATCTATTTTTCTGAGAAATTACGCCAAAACCAGGTATTTCTATTATTGTTCGCTGCTTCAGCGCGATCGCACTTTCACAGGTGTTTCCTCGCCACTGCGCCTGTTCGCGTTCGAGACGAAAAACAACCTGAAAAACCACTTATGCTTGTCCGCAGCAAGAGATGCGATCGCAAAATACAGGTACTTCATCGCTAGGCGAGCCTGTCCTGTTTCAGACGAAAAACAATTTAAATGGAGAAGATTTGAGATATGACTGCTATTACTACTAATGAACCGGAAGCTTTAAACTTTGAATGCGAAACAGGCAATTATCACACCTTTTGTCCGATTAGCTGCGTAGCTTGGCTTTATCAAAAAATTGAAGATAGCTTTTTCTTGGTCATCGGTACCAAGACTTGTGGCTATTTCTTGCAAAACGCAATGGGCGTGATGATTTTTGCTGAGCCTCGCTATGCGATGGCTGAGTTGGAAGAGGGCGATATTTCCGCTCAGTTAAACGATTATGATGAGTTGAAGCGGCTGTGCTTGCAAATTAAGCGCGATCGTAACCCCAGTGTAATTGTTTGGATCGGCACTTGCACCACCGAAATCATCAAAATGGATTTGGAAGGGTTAGCGCCGAAACTCGAAGCAGAAATTGGCATTCCCATCGTCACAGCGCGCGCTAACGGCTTGGATTACGCTTTTACTCAAGGGGAAGATACCGTTTTAGCAGCGATGGCTGCTAAATGTCCTGAGAAAGCGCCCGTGATGGAATCTCAGAAACAAGAACGCAATGCTATCTCTCAACTGCTGAATTTCGGTAAGAAAAAAGAGGAAGTTGCAGCAGATGAATCGGAATATGTCAAGCACACACCGCTGGTACTTTTTGGTTCTTTGCCCGATCCGGTTGTTACTCAGCTAACTCTAGAATTGAAGAAGCAAGGAATCAAAGTTTCCGGTTGGCTTCCTTCCAAGCGCTACACTGAATTGCCAGTCTTGGAAGAAGGTTATTATGTATCGGGTATGAATCCGTTCTTGTCGCGTACTGCTTCTACGTTGATGCGCCGCCGCAAGTGTAAGCTAATTGGTGCGCCATTCCCGATCGGCCCTGACGGAACTCGCGCTTGGATTGAAAAGATTTGCTCAGTGTTGGGGATTGAACCAAAAGGTTTGGACGAACGGGAAGCGCAAATTTGGGCTGGTTTGGAAGATTACCTGCAAATAATTCGCGGCAAATCTGTCTTCTTTATGGGCGACAATTTGCTGGAGATTTCTTTAGCACGTTTCTTGATTCGCTGCGGCATGACTTGCCCGGAAATCGGCATTCCTTACATGGACAAACGCTATCAAGCCGCCGAATTGGCTTTGTTAGAAAAGACTTGTCACGAGATGGGAGTTCCTACTCCTCGGATTGTGGAGAAACCCGATAATTACAATCAGTTGCAGCGGATTTACGAGCAGAATATTGATTTGGTGATTACTGGTATGGCTCACGCTAATCCTTTGGAAGCGCGGGGAATTAATACTAAGTGGTCTGTTGAGTTTACTTTTGCTCAGATTCACGGCTTTGGTAATGCGCGGGATATTTTGGAGTTAGTGACTCGTCCGCTGCGCCGGAATAATTCGCTGAAGGATTTGGGTTGGGGTAATTTGGTGAAGAATGAAGCGAAGGTTTAATCGTTTTTAGCCTTGAATAAAAACCCCGCTTTTTTAAATAAAGCGGGGTTTTTATTCAAAAATTACTGAGATTTTCCGATTAAATGAGTGGTATTAACCGTGAATTAACTATAGACAATAGACACATTGCCAAGCATCTCCCAGATACACTACAAATGCAAAGGTTATTGCAGCGAGGGGGATCTGCTCATGTATTTAACAATGAAGCTACAATGATTAGAGTGGCACAAGCCATAATAGAAAAGGGGGAATTCACAGGCATTATTCGCAATCACGAACGATATGGACTCTACTTTGCCAGCCCAATTGGTTATAGAATTCAGAGTGATGGCAGCCAAATTCCTTTACATTACGGTGAAATTAAAGTGATAGGAGATAAATATCATGTCATCCCCCGTACCCAACCTAGCAAATAACTGGCAGTTTACAGAAATATGGGTTGACCCTACCTCTGTCCCTCCTTATGTTTTGATGTTGCTCGGTGATGATAAAAATAATTTTTGCATTTTCGACCCGACTGAAGACTATAAGATTGTTTTTGCTTGTTCTAGCTATGAGGAAGCAAGGCTTTGGCTGCTTGAAGATGAATATGAGCGGGTTGAAGGGCGGCTCAATGTTGAGCAAGTGGCTTAAGTTATTGATGATGAAAGTCAAGCTTAAATCTCTAGATTATTACTTGAGCCTGAAGTATCCTATCAGTTTTCACCCGGAAGCTGAAGGATACACAGCTATCATAAAAAACCTTCCGGGCTGTATGTCTCAGGGTGAAACTTTATCGGAAGCGATGGAGAATATTGACGAAGCTAGGGAATTGTGGATAGAGACGGCTTATGAGTGCGGCCATGAGATTCCTTTACCTGCTAAAAGTTAAAGTAGGGTGCGTCGCTTCGACAATTCTCGGCACGAAAGCATTTATCCCATAGCGACGCACCCTACAGCTATGAGATTCCTTTACCTTCAATTGTCTAGACTCGCAAGTTACAAAATCTTGTGTATGCTCTCAACAACTTGCTCAAGAAAATCAACCGCTTCATTAACTAATAGTTCATCAATAGGCCAGCGATTCCCTAATGATAAAGTAGGATCTATATCTGCTTCATGTGCAATCTTATTCCGGCGATCGACAATCAGAATTAGTTGTTGTTTTATATCTCGCTCGGACATAACCATGTTAGTAGAAACTTCTTCCCACAACTTTTTATCGCAAATCAGCCGGATAGCATCAGCTATAGCAATTGGCTGCTGAAAACTTTTGTAGCTGTGGCGCTGTCTAATTTCATCTTCTAGCCAGGAATCAATATTTTGTCCTGCGTTTATACCAGCGCGAGCGTTACCCAGTGAAATTTGAAACCGCGAAAATGCTGGAGGTTCAGGACGTTGGCCTCGGTGAATTTCTAACATTCCTATCCTAACAACTTCGTGAATATAATAGTCCAAAGCGCTAACCGCTAGAACAAGTGCAGCTCTGAGCATATCTGAAAGATCGAGAACACTACTAGCTTGAGCTTTTAGAGAATTATGCACAGCAATTAAATCGCGAACGCGGGTAATACTGATGCGAAATAGATCAATTGCTGACTGCATGGCACGTTAACCCAATAACTCTGTCTGCTAGTTTGGAAAAAGCTTCTCTGAAGGGTTTTTGTGCTTTTAGAGCATCTGTTAAAACTATACCACTCTGTTCTATTTGCTCAGAGGTGAGGGCAAAAACTGGTGTTTGATGCTCTTGAGACTTAGCAATAAGGCTGTTAAAGTCAGAAATTTTTGCAAGGCAGAAGTCACTGCCAATTCCTTGAGAATTGTACATCTGATTATTTAGTAGCATATTATTTATTTGCAAAGATGGTACTAATCTAGTAGAAACAGCTTCTTCAATGGCATTTATCCACTTCTGAAAAGCAGCAGCGGGTTCTTGACGTATTATTCGATAATTTTGAACTACAGTCCCAAGAAAGCGCGGTGTAACTTTTGGAAATGGATAGGCAGCATCTTGCAAAATCCTCATTTCAGAAGCTTTTTGAGCCCAAGCATACCATTTTGGCAAAATTGTTGCCAAAGAATCGATCGCCATTACTGAAAAAAAGTCAGGACTGGTAGGAAGTATAAAAAAATCACTGGTCATCAGTAGATTTTGATTGATTGAGCTTAAACTTGGACTCATATCAATCAAAATATAATCTGCGTTAAACTTATCTGCTGTTTTTTGCAAAAGATAAGAAATTGAACCGGGTAAGTTTTGCAGTGCTTGAATTGAACCACTTAGCTCTTGTGCAATGCCTAATGTTACCTCGTATTCAGCAAGTCCCACATGACCGGGCAACAAAAACAGACCATCACACCCTTCTACTGGCAAACAATCTACAGCTTCAATTAGCTTAGGCCTTGATTCAAATGCAGGTGCTAAGCCTGATTTAATATTCTGGTTTTTTTGATATAATCCCTCTAATTCTTCCTTAGTTGAAAATCCCAAAACCATTCCTGTCAGGTTACATTGCGGATCTGCATCCACTATGATTACTTTTTTTCCCTTGGTGGCTAACATCCATCCTAGATTAAATGTAGTGGTTGTTTTGCTAACGCCGCCCTTGTGATTAAATAGAGCTATTTTCTGAACCATCTTTTTTTATACTTTTGGGGAAGTCAGTACCTGAGCTATAACTAAGGCTATGACTATTATACAGTCAGGGATGAAAGGGCGCACTTTTTCCCCAACTTTTCCAGAATCCCAGCCCACACGCCCGTAACACGATCGCAAGTACGATCGCCTATAATCGAAACTAGCCCAACTCTCATCAGTTGAGAAACCGCCATGAGTCAAGACAAGGAAAAAATTAGCTATTCAGAGAAAACAGAACGTCTCAGAGTTATCGGTCAGTTTATCAAAACTGTGACACCGATGATTTGGACGATCGTAATTCTCGTAGTCATCATTCCCCTATTCGGTAACTTTCTAATTTCCCAGTCACTAACCAATACCGGAACCACAGCAGTTGTAGTCTCGCCGCCACACGATTTTAGCAAAGTCAACCAAGACATTAAAAACGCCATCCAAAAATCCCATATAACAGCAGAAACTTTCGCATCAAAAGAGTTGGACAAATGGGAAACCGAAGTAATTGCAAGAGTTGACAATAGTTTCCTCGATTGGTACTTTGATTACTTCAATCAAAAAAAGATGGAGTTTACCGTACCTTTTAATTTTGTGAAATCTGCCGTACTCAACAGATTTGATATGACAGCAGCATCTCGTGCTGTTTCCGAAAAATTAACCGAAGATTTTCAAAGAGAATTTGCTAACCGGGTGCTGGTTCCCAAAAACGCTCAACTGCGATTTCAATTAATCACTCAAGATACTGCTAATTTGTACATATCAGAAGTTAGCAAGAATGTGAAAGTAGTGCAAAACAATTATAATATACCGCAAGTACAGTGGGACAAATATCTGAACGATATTGCCACCACAATTAGCGACAAAGGAAACGTCTCGAATTTATCATTAAAAGTATTAGTTGGCGGTAGCGGTTACTTGGTTGCTAAACCCTTAATTTTGGGAGTCGCAGCTAAAGTTGGTAGTAAAGTTACGGCAAAAGTTGCCAGCAAAGCCGCCGCCAAGGTAGCCACAAAAACAGGCGGTACAGTTGCTAGTCAGTTGGGAGTAAGTTTAATCGATCCGATTGTCGGCATCGGAATTATCATTTGGGATTTGTGGGATTACAATCACACAGTCAAAGTAGAAAGACCGATTTTGCGGGAACATATTGTAGAATACTTGAAAGATGTCAAAAAGTCCCTCCTCACAAATCCTGAAAGCGGGATTATGGCAGCAATTTATCAGTTGGAAAGCGGTATTTTGAAGTCACTTTAATCATTTAAATCGCGTCTAAATGATGTGTGTAAATCCCCGAAAAGTGGTAAGATCCACTGCAAGAAGGAAAGAGGGGAGACCAGCAGTTAGTGCCAGCAGCGGGCCCTCCGACTCGCTACTGTGCGCGATCGAACACCCGACTGTGGGCGATCGCGCTCATGTAGCAAAAAAAGATAAAAAAATGAATATTAAATGAGGCAAAAAAAGAGAGTATGTTGGGACAAAAAGAAGAGTTGCAAAACTTTATTTTCCCTATATATATCGCGTCATCGAAGATAAAACAAGGTTTTCGACTCATATTACACGGATTAAGTTGTCGCCCTTTTAAAAAAATTAGCTGTTGATTATGACTTGTGGCATTTACAGCATAAGAATTTAAAATCTCCGATTGACAGAGGTAGAGTTCGGGGGGGAGTGCGTTTTACCGATGAATCTCTACGGCGAGGTTTGTAGGGATTTTCTGAAGTATTTGACGGAGTTGTTTTAGTTCAAAAAGGCATAACTTCTCAGCCGGAAGTTTTGTCGGCTTGGTCGAAATTGCGACAAGAAATCGAACTGTTGATGAAATAGTCGAAAATCAAGGATCGAGTCGGCAGTTGCGATCGCCCGCTGAGACTAAAATCAAGTAAATTTGCAAGTATTGGTCGATCGACCCCTCCTTACTCGACTATATTTGGATTCAAGGTTTGCTATACTCCAGAAATATACACATATTAACCTTTGGAAAATCAATAGGCCGGAGCTATGACATCCTATGCAACCTCTACAGCAAGAGCCGAGATGAGTGAGATCCGGCGCTTGAAAAACATACTGCCCCCAGAACTCCAAAGTTGGGTAACAGTAGAAAAAACAATAGAAGTTAATCCTACCCTGATCCGCAGCGAAGAAATAGGCAAAGACCAGGTAGAAATCCAAATAGACCTGATCCGCTGGGAACAGCTAGCAATGGATCAGCGCAACCTCCTATTTTGGCACGAAGTCGCCAGAATCCAAAACGACACCATTCCCAGAGACGGTTGGGAAATGGCAGCCCTCGCCATTGGTTTAGGCGGCGCTGTCGGCGAACTTTGGGTGCAAGACGGCTTGCTGCTGTTACTAGCCCTATCCCTGTGCGGCGTCTCCGGCTGGAGACTTTACCAAAAAAACAACGGAGAGAAAAGTTTAAAAGAAGCAATAGACGCCGACGAAAAAGCCCTCGCCCTAGCCACCCGCTTCGGCTACACTCTCCCAAACGCCTACAAAAGCCTCGGCAGCGCCTTAAAAACCTTAATCGAACAAACCTCCAAAAAACAGCAGCGGGCTAAATACGAAGCTCGTCTCCAGGCCCTCAAACGCAACGCAGCCAAAGCCAAAGCCAAAGTCAAACCCATCACCCGCGAAACCTCTCAGTCAGAAAACGTCTACAATTCTTAAGCTCATCCCCCCGACGCTTGTTACGGGGGTTTTCCAGTTAACCGTTAACTGTTGACTTCTGTGTTAGCTGTTAACTGTTAACTGCGATGGCTATCCGGTGCAAGACACGCACCAAAATGATTAACGACAAGATTAATCGGCCTGAATCCACAAAAATCTTGATTCCGATGTCAAAGTTTGGCCTCGACGGTGTTCAAAAATCTTTAGGCCAAAACTGGCACTGGTAGACTCAAGTCTATTTTTGCCTTTGATATCATTCTCGGTGGGCGAGTTGGCAGGCATTTTTGTAAAGTTTGTATAAAGCTAGCCTTTTGTTAACCATAATATTTGGTAAAGGTGGAGCTGCTAGGACAGAATAGGCTAAAGACATCAGCTTGAAATTTGAAACCAGGACTTCATGGTCAGTCAAACCCCAGAGGCAGATTTTCGGGTAACGTACTCGGACGAGATTCCCTCAGTTCACATACCCGTGCGCTTGAGCGTACTTGAAGCCGTAAACTTCAAGACAACCTGTCAGCAACTTTTTTCGGGCAGCACCGTTCCCAGCAAGATTGTCCTAGACTTCAGTCAGACGACATTCATCGACAGTAGCGGGATAGGTGCTTTAGTCAGCAATCTGAAATTTGCCAAACAGCGAGAGAGTGACTTGGTGCTCCGAAGCCTCAAGCCGCAGGTGATGGCAGTATTTGCTCTCACCAGCCTAGATCAAGTGCTGACGATCGAGCAGCCCTCTCCAACCTCAACTCCCACAGAGACCAAGCCCTCGGACAATCAGCTACCGATGACCCACCCTTCAGTGCAATCGTGGGTGAAGCGGCTGATAGATATCGTTGGGGCAATCGTCGGTTTGATAATTACAGGAATTTTGCTCGTACCCATAGCTGCAGCCATCACTATCAACGATCCAGGCCCGATATTTTTCGGTCAAACCCGCTGTGGCTGGATGGGCAGACAATTTCGGATTTGGAAATTTCGATCGATGTGTACCAACGCCGAAGCCATGAAAGACCAAATCAAAAACCAGGCTTCTGGCGCATTTTTCAAAAATGACAACGACCCGCGGATTACTAAAGTCGGGCGCATCTTACGCAAAACCAGCCTCGATGAACTGCCGCAGTTTTGGAACGTGCTCAAAGGCGAAATGAGTCTAGTCGGCACCAGACCGCCTACCCCAGACGAAGTAGAGCGCTACGAAGTCCCTCAGTGGCAGCGTTTGGATGTCAAACCCGGGATGACAGGGGAATGGCAAGTCAACGGTCGCTCTCAAGTCCGCGATTTTGAAGATGTCATCCGTTTAGATTTAAAATACCAACAAAACTGGAGCCTGGTGTATGACCTCAAACTAATTGTCAAAACTGTAACAGTCCTGTTTAACAAAAATAGTGGCGCTGTGTAGGAACCCTCAACAACCCACCGCTGAACTTTGAGGTGGTGTTGCCGACGGGGGGCGGGAACTCGAACTCGATACTTAGTCAAGCAGACGATCGCTAGCGATACCTACGTTAGCATTAAGTGTTAAAATTCACACGCCCAGAAAATGCACAGCTAGTTGCCAGCTCTGCAATCAGAGCATTAATAATTAGCAATTGACGAGTTCGAGTCATACTCGAATGATCCCAGCATGATTTTCGAGGACGAGAAGAACTCACCTGTGTTTAGAAAAGTAGCGACTGCTAACACAGTCGAAGCTTAAATCACTGCCTCCCAAGCTGACTCGGAAATTTTCCCTATTTAAACGCCCTACCGAGGCGGGTTACAGTATCGGAAGTCTCTCATTTGCTGTGCGAGTAAATGGTGCGAAAGGAATGCTCACCTTGAGGCAAAACGGGCTTCTTCAACTCAAGCTTGACTTAACTAATATGTTGCCAAGACCTTGCCCTCCTTTTTCTCTCCCTCCGGCGCTGAGTACAGCGGTGGTGGGGGCCGACCTGGGGGAAGAAAGATGAAAGACAAGCAACCAAAGGCCGAGTGGCACCTGCAGGTTGAAACAGACCTGAATGCTTTAACATCCGTTTTGGAATGGTTGGAGAATATCGTTTTGCCCATGATACCAGCGGATTTTTGGTGGCAGTGCCGACTGATAATCAACGAAGGCTTTACAAACGCTGTCCGCCACGCTCACCAGAACTTGCCCTCCACAACGCCCATAGACATTGAGGTAAAAGTGTTTGCCGATTACTTAGAAATTAGGATTTGGGACAGGGGTCAACCCTTCAACTTAGAAGCAAAGCTGCACTCGATTATGCAAGAGCAGCGCGATCCTTTGGACAGAGAAGGAGAAAGGGGACTGGTGTTCATGTACAAGCTCACAGACGACCTTCGGTATATCCGTACCGACGATCGCCGCAACTGCCTGGTAATGCGAAAAAACATTAGCTGAGGGCGCGATACCCGCCCGGTAAGGGCGGCTTCTTTCGCAAGCAGTGGAAGATCCCCTCGCTCCCTATTGTCCTACCTGGAACCCAACCACATCGTCTGCAATTCTGCGGGTGCAGGCTCGATGCACGCGACTGGAGGACAATTTGCTTCAAAATAAATATTATGCGTATTCTAATTTATTCCTATAACTACTATCCAGAGCCGATCGGCATTGCCCCCCTGATGACAGAACTAGCGCAAGGCTTAGTCAAGCGCGGCCACCAAGTCCGAGTCGTCACAGGAATGCCCAACTATCCGCAGCGCCGGATTTATCCGCAATATGAGGGCAAATTTTACCTCACCGAAGAACACAACGGCGTCACCATTCAGCGCAGCTATCTGCGCGTCAACGGCCCCCACCCCAGCCTCCTAGACCGACTTGTGCTAGACGGCAGTTTTGTAGTCTCCAGCGCCGTCCAAGCCTTCAGAGGCTGGCGTCCCGACGTGATTTTCTCGACCATGCCCCCTTTACCGATTTGCGTCCCAGTCGCCTTTTACGGCTGGATTCGCGCTTGCCCGATCGTCCTCAACGTTCAGGATATCGTCTCAGAAGCAGCCGTGCGCGTCGGCTTGGTCAAAAAAAACGGACTGCTAGTTGGCATTGCTGACGCCTTAGAAAAATTTGCCTACAACACAGCCAGCCAAGTCAGCGTCATCGACAGCGGTTTTGTCAAAAAATTGCACTCTCAGGGAGTACCCCCGGAAAAAATAGTTTGCGTTCCCAATTGGGTTGATGTCAATTTCATTCGGCCCTTACCCAAGGAAAGTAACTCATTTCGAGAAACTCACAAACTCAAGGGCAAATTTGTCGTTCTCTATGCTGGCAATATTGCCCTAACTCAAGGCTTGCAAACAGTTGTCCAAGCAGCGGCTCGTTTGAAACACATAACTGAAATTGCTTTTGTAATTGTGGGGGAATCAACAGCCTTGGCGCGCTTGCAACAAGATTGCGAAACTTACAAAGCTAATAATGTAATGTTGCTACCATTTGAACCGCGAGAAAAATTGCCGGAATTGTTAGCTGCTGCTGATGTTAGTTTAGTCGTACAAAAGCGTCGCGTTACTAACTTCAATATGCCTTCAAAAATTCAAGTAATTCTCGCCAGTGGTCGGGCAATTTTGGCGTCGGTTCCCGAAACTGGTACGGCCCAGAAAGCAGTGCAGCAAAGCGGTGGCGGGGTGGTGGTAGCGCCGGAAGATCCGCAAGCTTTGGCTGAGGCTGTTGAGGATTTGTACCTGCACCCTGCTAAGGTGGATGCCTTGGGCGAGCAAGGCAGAAATTATGCTGTAGAGAATTACGGATTTGAGGAAGCTTTGAATCATTATGAAGCTTTATTTGCGGCGGTGGCAGCGAGTCATGGTGAGAAAATATTGGAGCCTTTGCCGAAATGATCGCTAGGGGCGATCGCTCCGGTAAATGAAATCGATCCAGTTGACAAGATAAAATTAGTAAGATGGGTGTAGAATAGCAACTTAGGAATGAAAAATCAATAAATTGATGAGTTATCGGTTATAATGAATATAATAAAAAAAGTGTGAGATTACAATTTTCACTCCTAGACAGATAGACTCACAACAGATTTTTCTACTTAACTATTCTAATTAACTTTTAAACTCATGTTTTATTTAATTCAATTGACTCATAAATGATAAAATTTTATAAATCATTATCAGAAAAGGATAAAATAAGGTATGCAGCTTTCTTAAACTCAAAAATTAGGGTGGGGTGGAATTAGCTATGTAATGCAACTTGTGGGATGCAGTCGAAATACCCTCATCAAGGGATTGGAAGATTTAGAAAAAATGGACGAACCGACACTCAATAGTTCCAGGATCAGAAAGAAAGGAGGGGGAAGAAAAAGTATTCTGTCTACTCAAATAGGCATTGATGCAGCCTTTTTATAACTTTTAAAAAATTCACAGCCGGATACCCGATGAATGAATGAATCAAAGAAACTAATTTGACGCATAAAGAAATAGCTTCTGGATTACGGGCAGCAGGTTTTACCATTAGTCTCCCCTTAGTTGCCAAACTATTAAAAAAGCATGGGTATGTGAAACGAAAAGCTCAAAAAAAACAAACAATAGAAATCAATCAAAATCGGGATGCTCAATTTAAAAAAATTGCTAGACTTCATGCAGAGTATAGAGAATCCAGCAATCCTATCCAACCGTTTTGATACCAAAAAGAAAGAAATTTCAAGAACTTTGTATCGTCTGGGAACTCTTTATACAAAGGAACCTGTCACTACTTTCGCTCATGATTTTTGGAGTTTAGGTCACGGCAAAGTAATTCCCCAGGGAATTTATGATTGTTAATAAAATCGAGGATAGATAACATTAATAAATAGTAAAGATACCAGTTAATTAGCCTGTGACTATTTAAAAAACTGGTAGGAAAATTATGGTAAAGCTACCTAAGCTGTGGAGCATTTAAACCAGTAACGAGGCTTGTATGGTGCGTCAATAGATTTTAGATTTTAGATGAAAGAATTGACCCCACGTATAAATGCGGGGGGGTGAGGGTTTTCGATTTGAGATTTTGGATTGATTCCACGGATAAATCACGTGGCGGGTACCATAAAAAAATTCGTTGTCAGGAGTGAACACTTACGCGCTTATGCGGGAAACACTTCTGTAATGACGCACCTTACCTGGAGCGTTAATGGTTTAAATGCTCCACAGCTTAGGAATGAGAATTAAATAACTACCACTCTTGAAAGTGGGATGGGCGTCCCGCCCGTCCACTCATGACGGGCGGGACGCCCATCCCACAATAACAATTAAAATTGTAAGTTATTTAATTCCAGATCCTTACGTCTAAATACAATCAAGAAATAATATCGATTTTTTACTCATATTGCCAAGGATTGTAAAGGAGTAATTATTACTATTCAATAATTAGTAAAAGCTCTCGTGTAAAAAAATAAAAATGGAATATCTGCTGTAGAGGTAAATATTTTTAATAAATTAGATCAAACTGGTCGAAAGGCGGCTGATGATTTGTCAAATACAATGCAAATTATTTTCGAGTAATATTGGTCAAAATGGAATTATCGAGCCGTTCCCCAACAGGAGTAATTCATTAAGTTATTTATTTTTCATGCCCGATCGGCAGAGTATTGATCGAGACCTTTACCAAAGGAATTTTGGAAAAGCATGGGCTCAGTCAAAACATCACTATTTTTTTCTACTGCGATACTCATCGTTTCAGATACAGCATATTCTGTGGTTCATAAAGTACATTGCCAGCTATATTGTGTGGTGTTAATCCTCCGGGTGCGGATCTGCTTCATATTTGATAAAACTTGCAGATTGACGGGTATCCGCACCTTACACGGGCTAGAAAATTGTGTGTACTACATATACATAGAATATGCTGTAAATAAGGTGGACGATATGCCCAACTAGAAAATGCAACTATGTCCTCAGAACCTTTGGGTGGAGGCAAACAAATGCCAAACGGACACGCACCATTATTCCGATTTGTCGATCGCTCCCAAAGACGAGTCTGATGAATTCGCTCAGACTTCGCCTCTTCTGGATGGTGAACCCATAACAATTCCAACATTGCGTTATGGAAAAAGAAACAGCGATTGGCTGTACCTTGTCCGCGATGAATGCGAGATCCACCCTCAACTAAACCGAAGGATGATAGGCGATCGGCTTCGGGAGCACCAATATCAGTAAGGATGAAAAGATGGTCGAATTCAAATGTCATAGCATTATTCATCGAATTGCTCGATCGCTCAAATAATTTTAACCCTCTGTGATGGCTTTCCTTCCGATCGCCGCGCTGATGCTGCACTGCGTACTGACCAAAGTCCCAAACCTCAACTCAGTCAATCTTTCCCAATCTAAAATCTAAAATCTAAAATCTAAAATCGCGCAATCGATCGCCCAAAACCTCAACTCAGTAAATATTCCCCAATCTAAAATCTAAAATCTAAAATCTAAAATCGCTCGCCCCAACCTTTCCCAAGCTTCAAGTTACAACCAGATTGAGGAACCATCCGCCCGCATCCAGCAGTCTCAACATCCAGTTACCGACAATTCTGCTAAAGTCAGGTCATCATCCGGTGCATCTTGTAGAGACGTGATTCGCAGCCTCTGCCCCCAAAGCAGTAAAATCCCATCACATTGTCACCTGCCACCCGATCGGCAGTAAGTTAAAAATTAAGGTAGTTTGAAAATAATCGCCCAAAATTGAAAGAAACCTTGACATCTGACCTAAACTCTCTAACTTAGACCCTCTAGCTGCGCTGCCATCCATATTTAAAAGATGCCATGTCAACCTTAGTCATCGTCGAATCTCCTACCAAAGCCCGCACCATCCGCAACTTCCTGCCCTCCACCTACCGTGTAGAGGCATCGATGGGCCATGTCCGCGACCTACCATCCTCCGCCGAAGAAATACCAGAAGCCGTTAAAGGAGAAAAATGGGCGCAACTGGGCGTAAACGTGGAAGCAGACTTTGAACCCCTCTACGTCATCCCGAAAGATAAAAAGAAAATTGTTAAAGAACTCAAAGACGCCCTCAAAGACGCCACAGAACTGATTCTAGCCACTGACGAAGACCGGGAAGGCGAAAGCATTTCCTGGCATTTGCTGCAAATCCTCAAACCCAAAGTGCCCATCAAGCGGATGGTATTCCACGAAATCACCCGCGAAGCAATCCGCGACGCTTTGACTCACTGTCGCGATATCGACAATCGAGTTGTACAAGCCCAAGAAACTCGCCGAATTCTCGACAGACTCGTCGGTTACACTCTCTCCCCGCTACTGTGGAAAAAAATCGCTTGGGGTTTGTCCGCCGGTAGAGTCCAGTCAGTCGCAGTCAGGCTTTTGGTGCGCCGGGAACGGGAACGCCGCGCTTTCCGCCAAGGTAGCTACTGGGATTTAAAAGCAACTTTGACCCCCCCCAACCCCCCCCTTGGTAAGGGGGGGGCTTCGGACAATCCCCCCCTTGGTAAGGGGGGACAGGGGGGTGCCTTTGATGCCAAACTCGTGACAGTCGGCAATGTAAAAGTTGCAAATGGCAGCGATTTTGATGAAAATACCGGGCAAATTATCGCAGGCCGCCGCGTACTTTTGCTGAACGAAGAACAGGCGCGGGCTTTACTTTCACGCATTCAAAACAAACCTTGGACTGTCACGAATCTCGAAGAACGGCCAGTCACCCGCAAACCCTCGCCACCGTTTACGACCTCGACTTTGCAGCAGGAAGCTAACCGCAAACTGAGGCTGGGTGCGCGGGAAACCATGCGAATTGCCCAAAGCCTCTACGAACGCGGTTTTATCACCTATATGCGGACGGATTCGGTGCATTTGTCCGAACAGGCGATCGAAGCGGCGCGCAGTTGCGTGCAAGAACTTTACGGTAGCGAATACCTCAGCCCCCAACCGCGCAAATACACCACGAAAAGCAAAGGCGCGCAGGAAGCCCACGAAGCTATCCGTCCCGCCGGCAGCACTTTTCGGACTCCGCAGCAAACGGGATTGGATGGGATTGATTTCCGCCTCTATGATTTGATTTGGAAGCGGACTGTCGCTTCTCAAATGGCCGATTCCCGCCAAACTCACGTTACGGTACAAACTCAGGTAGAAGATGCGGGTTTCCGTTCCAGCGGCAAACGCATTGATTTTCCAGGCTTTTTGCGGGCCTACGTGGAAGGTTCCGACGATCCAGATGCGGCGTTGGAAGACCAGGAGGTGATTTTGCCGGCGCTGAAGGTGGGGGATAAACCTAATTGTAAGGATTTAGGGGCAGTTGGGCACGAAACTCAACCTCCCGCCCGCTACACGGAAGCTTCTCTGGTCAAAATGCTCGAAAGCGAAGGTGTGGGCCGTCCGAGTACCTATGCGAGTATTATCGGTACAATTGTCGATCGGGGATACGCCAAATTAATAGCTAACGCCCTCATTCCGACATTCACCGCTTTCGCCGTCACGACTTTATTGGAAACACATTTTCCCGATTTAGTAGACACTGGTTTTACTTCCCGAATGGAACAAACCCTCGATGAAATTGCCACCGGCGAGGCGAAATGGCTGCCGTATTTGCAAAAGTTTTATACAGGGGAAACGGGACTCGCAACCCAAGTTAAAGAACAGGAAAGTCAGATTGACGCGAAAGTTGCCCGAACTGTGGTTTTGGAGAATATTTCTGCTAAAGTCTGCATCGGCAAATTCGGCGCATACCTGGAATCTGAAAGCGAAGAAGGCCTGGTAAAAGCATCGATTCCCCAAGATTTGACGCCGGCCGATTTAGATCCGGATCAAGTGGAGTTTCTGTTAAAGCAAAAAATGGAAGGCCCGGAAAAATTGGGTCTTCACCCGGAAACCGGGGAACCGATTTATGTGCTGATTGGCAGTTATGGGCCATACGTTCAGTTAGGAGAAGTTTCGGAAACGAACAAGAAACCGAAGCGGGCTTCTTTACCGAAGGGGACGGATAAGGATAGCGTGACGCTGGATATGGCGGTGAGTTTGTTGACTTTACCTCGGTTGTTGGGATCTCACCCGGAGACGGGGGCGAAGGTGCAAGCTAATTTGGGGATGTACGGGCCTTATGTGGTGCATGACCAGGGTAAGGTGGGGAAAGATTATCGATCGATCAAACCGCCGGATGATGTTTTGACGATCGAGCTCGATCGGGCATTAGAGTTATTATCGCAGCCGAAAGCCGCCCGCGGCCGCAGCAAATCAGCCACACCTTTGAAGGAATTGGGCGCGCATCCCGAGTCGGGAGAATTGATCAATGTTTACGACGGCCGCTACGGCCCCTATGTGAAACACGGCGATATCAATGCTTCTTTGTCGAAGGATGAATCTGTGGAGAATTTCACCTTACAAAAAGCACTGGATTTGTTAGCAGCGAAGGAAGCGGCGGGAGGCGGAAAATCTAGCAGCAAGTCGAAGAAGTCAACAAAGACAACTGTGGCGAAATCGGAAACTGCCACGAAGAAGACTGCGGCGAAGAAAACGACTGCTAAGAAGACGACGACTGCGGCGAAGAAAACGACTACTAAGAAGGCGGCGACTGCGACAACAGCCAAGAAAACAACTAAGTAAAATTAGTTGAGTTTACGCACTGTACGGTCAGAAACCGGGTTTTTTGCGAAAATAATTTGTTTTAGCAGACAGATTGGGTAAAAAACTCGGTTTCTTCGATCGCGCCGTGCGTAAGTAGGTCGGCTCTTTCTAAAGTAATCCTTTCGTTCTCATGATACAATCAAAACTATCCATGTAGTAATTGGAGTAATTGAATCACCATGATAGCTGAACTTATGGTACAACCTTCCTACTGGATCGATCGTGAGATTTCGATTCAGAAAGTCAGAAATCTTTACTTATTCAAATTTACGGAAAATCTGCAAGCCCGATTAGAAGAACTAGCCGACAGAAAAAAGGCTAATCTTTTAACTTCAGAAGAGGTTGTAGAATTAGCAAGCTTACTAGAACTAGATCGGATTTTTACCTTAATTAACGCTAAAGTTATAGCAGCCTCATGTCCGTAAACCGCGCTACTCGAAATTTAGTAAGAAGTAGAGCAAATTTTCTTTGTGAATATTGCCATTCAGCGGAAGAAAGTAGCTCTACTCTATTTACGATAGATCATATTTTACCTCGCTCGATTGGTGGTAGCGATGAGCTTGAAAACTTAGCTTTAGCTTGTCATCGCTGTAATAATAATCGCTATAATTTTGTCACTGGTACTGACCCAGAAACAGAACAAGAAGTAACTTTGTTTAACCCCCGTCAACAGCAATGGTCTGAGCATTTTAACTGGTCTGCGGATGGTTTAGAAATAAGGGGTATTACTCCAACAGGTAGGGGAACCTGCGATCGATTAGACCTTAACGATCTATATCATAATGAAGGAGCGATTATCAGAGCTCGTCGTTTATGGATTAGGGCCGGGTGGCATCCTCCCTCTGGCGATCTTCGCCAGAATTCATAATTTTGTCGAAGGATGAATCTGTGGAGAATTTCACCTTACAAAGAGCACTGGAATTGTTAGCAACGAAGGAAGCGGCGGGAGGCGGTAAATCTAGCAGCAAGTCGAAGAAGTCAACTAAGACTGCGGCGGAGAAATCGGAGACTGCAACGAAGAAGACTGCGGCGAAGAAAACTACTGCTAAGAAGACGGCGACTGCGGCGAAGAAAACCACGACTAAGAAGGCTGCGACGGCGACTGCGACTAAGAAGAAGACAACGTGATTTTAGTTTAGTTTTCACTGATCGAGAAACCCGGACGGTGTAGGGGCGGTGCGACCCCTACTCCCCGTGCCGCCCGGTTTTTTTGTTGGTAAAATACTGCACAAATTTAGGTTTGTAGTAAGGACTTCAGTCCTTAAAATTCGGCTTGAGTATAGTAGGGCATAAGGTCTCTTGAATTCAATTAAGATATGGACGGCGGCCCTGAGCGATAGACACGAATCACTTTTTTCGTCAATGTCTCAGCAGTAGATATTGCATCATTAATATTAGCAGTCAGTCTAGCAATATCGTCATCTCGCGTGCAGGCAATAATACCACAGTGGTCAGGTTGCAGCTTGTGCAGTTGAAAGAAATCCCGTCGGTTGACGGTCAAAACAGCCCGATTTTCAATGATGGCAAATGCTAATACATCCTCATCAGGTAGTCCAGCATTTCCTGCTTCTTGAACAGTCAGGACATCATGCCCCAAAGACCGCAGGTTTTGCACGACTTGCCGAGGAAATTGTTCGTCTGCGTAGAGACGCGCCATAGGTTTATTTGATATTTTCAGGTGTATCTAATATTTCGTCAGCCTCATCTTGCAGTCTAATTGCTTCCTCAATTTCGTCAGGATAAGCTTCAGCATAAGCCCAAACATTTACTAAATCAGCGGCACTCAGATGGGGATAGCAATCTAGGATAAAAGCATCGGTAGCGCCGTCATTGTGATAGCTGGCGATCAACCAAACGGGAATGCGAGTATTGTCAATACAAGCATCGCCGCCCATCACGCCGGGAGTTTTTGTAATCGGGCGTCCGCTGTTTTTCAGACTTTGAGTTAAGATGCTGATTGCCTCAGCTTTCTCGGTTGGCGTTAATGCCTTGAGTTGCGCTTCTAATTCTGGGATTGTCATAGAGCTTATTTGATTTATGAATTATGTATGTATTTCATATTGTAGGGCGATATCCCTATTAGTTAGGTTTGTTGCAAAACGTTGTGAATTAATTCTGCTGCTAGTTCTAGCTTATCGCGGTGAGTAAGGGCTTCCATGTCAACGGTGACTGCTGAGCGGCGCTTGGATGTGGGTGCGGCTGGGGGTGTGGCGGGCAATTCCAAGGTTTCGTAGAAATAATCGATAGGTTTGCTGTAGACGGCGGCGAAGGCGGGTAGCTCCCTCTCGGCGTCTACTTTGCGCTTGCCGTGTTCGATACACGAGATGGCTTGTTGGCTCAGGGTTATCCCGTAGCGCAGCTCTAACTGCTCAATAACTTGCTCTTGGGTTAATCCGAGTGCTTCGCGGGTAGCCTTGAGGCGCTTGCCAAGGGAGAACGCCATATCAGGAAATCATGTAAAGGACAAGGAAATCCTATATTTTTCCTTAAGAAACCTCTATCCGATAAATCACTAGCTATACGATAATCATGTAAATCAAGATTCCGATGGGTTCTACCCACTCAGAAGACTTGCGGACAAACCAGAAACCTTGTGTAGGAGAAGTGAAATGAACGAAATAGTTGAAAAAGCTCAACAGGCAATTGCTACACCCGAAGTGCAAGAGATGTTGAAGAAGTTATCTGAATATGGTTTAGGTGTGTTTATGCCACATATGCACGATCCAGAAACAGGTGACTTTGCCCCGCTTCCTTCAGGGATAGTAGCCGTAGAGGATAATCTACAAGTATCTTTTCATCATGCTTCTGAACCAGAAGTTTCTAACGCTAGACCTGTTGGTTGGGTTTGGGATAATTCTTCTCAAGCAGCTATGGTTTGTACTTATTGTATTGAGTTTAGCGGACGACATAGTAAAAACAAGCATACTTAGGATTCGATACCTGCTTTATTTTCTATTGATTAGTCAGCCGACAATTACAGGATCTACATCATGGCAAATGAGAAACCCCCGGACATCAGAGACCCCAATGCTTTTGAAGCAAAAGATGGAAAAAAATGCCCTTCGTGTGGCGGAACAGGAAAAATAAAGCCTGAAAAAGCTGTTAGAGAGGCCGTTTGCCAAAAGTGTAATGGCAAGGGGTACTATATCTAAACGATTTTTGTTGATTGAGTACAGTGTGAGATAAGTCCAGTTTTATCTCACTCTATGCCTGAAAAGGTAGAAAACAGTTGTTATTATCAAATATTTTTGGTTTAACAACGTAAGGTCTATTATTCCACAGGAGTTGACTATGAAATTTTCCGCTGACCGTACAGAGAAAAAAGGACCTTTGGGAGGAGCTTACTACGAAACATATATCAAAATAACTTTGACACCAGAAGAGGAAAATATTGCCCACAAACAAGGCATTATGAGAACGATAATTTTCGGAGGTAGCAGTTCTGATGACCCTGAAACAATAGAGGCGATGCGTCTTTGTGGTCGGTTACAAATAAGAATGGGAGATTTAATCGAAGGGATTACTGTTAAAGTTGGTAGCGGTCAAGAACTGGGAAGGCTTGCAGGGTTTGAAGATTTGATAAAACAGCGTTGTAAAAACTTCAAGTCCAACCTTGAAGCAGATCAGTTTTTTGGCTCTGGCGGGTCTAAAGACGAAGAGGAGTTATAGGCTCGGATCGTGGAGTAATTTGTTCTGAGTTTTGTTTAGAAATGGAGAGATAAAATGTCAAACAAGCCAATGAAAGACGATCGCACTGAGAATCGTGCGTCAGCAAAAGATAAAGTAGAGCAAGTGGTTACAAAACTCAAGCTAACTAAAAATGAGCGAAGAGAGCTACATGAACGCTTAGAAGACTACATGAGCTACGAGGAAATACTGGAACTTGCAAAAAGTATGTTCCAACAACAGTCAGAAGGCCGTTGGTAAATAATGAAGGGATAAAAAAGCATCGCCATTTTTCCCAATCCCGGACAAAAGAGCGATCGCACTTTTTTCAACATCTCGATGAAAGTGCGATCGCTCTTTTTTACAAATTTTGCACTTACTCAGTATTAATTTCAGTTAAATCAGTCAGTTTTATATCATTTGTGCGTTCGATCGCACCACCCACCCTATCTCTGACCTCGCGCTGGTCTAAAATCTCCTCAGTCGCCAAAAAGGCCATATGTGCGATCGACCATTTGTGACCCTCAAACCTTTTAAGGAGAAATGTCTGTTGGCGGATGCCATCCAGCACTAACCCACTGACGCCTGACAGTAACAGCAATATGATTGTTTAGTTGTAGTGCTGTGACTGTTGCGCGACCGCAATCTGTAAGTCCAATAATTTCTGTAGCGTCTTCACTCCAAGCAAAATTTTGTGACCATTGTTGAGTGCGCGAATTAAACAATTTAACGTGCTTTTGCGTGACCGGATCTAATGCGTCAGTTTGGGTTCCTTTGTAATTATTGCACAGACTACAAGCCAGCCAGAGATTTTCTTCCTCGTCAGTACCGCCAATCGCTTTAGGAATAATATGGTCAATTTCCAATATTCCCAGGACATACATTTGTAAACTGCGACAATAACCGCACCGATTTTGAGCTTGTGCGCGAACTCTGGCTCTAACTTGTTCAGAAATTGCCATTTTGATTATCCTTTCAATGGTTCGAGCAAGCCGCGCCGCACAGCTTCATTTAAGGCTTGAGCTTGTCGCAATAGTCGAGTTTCATATATGTGGATTAATGCCTGCAATTCAGCCAGTTCTACAGATGCGATCGTACCGGATTGTTGGCGGTCTAGCAATTCACTCAATCGTTGTTCTTGGAGTGGTTGCAGCCGGAGTTGAGTCTGAGTGATTACTTCTGAATCAGACAGTGCTGATACTGGTTTAGCGGTTGGTAAGAGAAAATTTTCCAGAGTTTCTACTAGAATCTCACTCACGGTGCGGTGGCGTTGCAGCGCTAGCAATTCTGCTTGGTGATAGACTTCATCTGGCAGATTTAGGGTGATTTGGGCGGTCATAGGTGCAAAGCTATGAAACTAATATTTATATTATGCCATATTTTACTTGGAGTATTAGACATCTGCCCAAAAGAAATGAAGAAGGAACTCGCTTGCTAAAAATACGGCGACAGCGACAAAGAAGAAAACTAAGTGAAATTAGTTGAGTTTTCACACATCCAGAAACCCGGCTTATTAAAAAAACCGAGTTTCTTTATTTATAAAATACTAGACAAGCTGGCAAAAATAGGTTTGTACTTCCGTCCTTAAAATTCTCTTCGGTTCTCTTCCTTTGTCTCATAAACGTCTGCGGGGTTCCATCGCGCCTATTTTTTTTGAGACATATCAACTCAAACTCTTGTCAGGGCTCACTTTTCAGCTTACTTGTCACCCGTCAGCAAAATCATCCTATTTACTTATTGACAATTGCTCCTCTCTGTTAAATTGTCATGAATCGAACATATAAGGTTAAAAATTGTATCGTAAGCAACAGAAAGTACCCAATCTTTTATGTAGGGCTCTACAATGGACAAAAGAAACAAGATTAAGAGGCGCGATCGCTATGGGTATCAATGAAAATCTAGACTGGGAAGAAGCATTTGAGTACCGAGCGGGCTTAACAGTGGAGTTGAAGTCCCAGCCAGGTGTTTTCGATACGATCGCTTACTATGAAGTGATGATGGTACCGCCCATCTGGTTAGAAAATGACCCCCGTCCCCGCTATCCTCACGAACTGCGAGTCGTTTCGCAGCAGCCAACTGTGTCCAATATTTGCCGGATTTCAGAGTGCCCTGTTTTAGTCGCTTCCTAGGTTTTTTCAGCGGGAAATATCGGCGATAGCCTCTAGCCAGCAATCAAACCGATGCAGTGATTTTCGGATTGAGATTGCTTTAGTTTACTTTGTGGCGATCGCTTAAGATATAGATTGCGCCGAGAGTGCGATCGACTCGAATCACTTGACCTGTTAATGTTTCAAGTGAGGAAATAGTGTGATTAAGGTTAGCAGCCATTCTGTTAAATCATCCTCTCCCCTACAGACAATGTATTCCAGCATGATCAGACTGTAAGCTGTGCAGTGTGATAAAATGACGGCTATTTAGAGTTAAAACAGCTCGATTTTCACTGACTGCAAAAGCTAACACTTCTTCGTGCGGATTTTTTGGTTATCTTTTCCGGCTGCTTGCAGTGTCAGAATATTGTGAATCATAGAACCCAGCAATTCTACAACCACTCTGGGAAATAGTTCGTCAGTATCAACACGCGCCATCATCTTAATCCTCGTGATTCTCGCGGGTATCTATTTCAATTTCATTTGAAAAAGCCGTCGCATAAGCCCAGGCATTTGCTAAATCAGTAGCTTTTAGTGTGGGATACTTATCTAAGAGTTTGGATTCGTTGATATCCAAGCGGCGAAAACTCACCAGCATTAAAACACGAAGACGGCGCTTTTTGATACAAGCCTCACCGCCACACACACCGAGAGTTTTGCTAATTCATTGTTAGGTGTTAGCTCAGTTTTGGGTTAATAATTAGATAATTTTAGCTTGATTTTTTGGCGTTAAGCCTAGGAGTTCTGCTTCTAATTCTTTAATTGTCATAGCACCTATTTGATTGAATAACTCTGTAGGTATTTGCTATTATACTCAATTCCTTTCTCTCTGCTCTCTTCATCTGCGCCCTCTGCGCTTCTGCGGTTAATAAAAAAAAGGCCGTGCACAAATGAAATCGCATTGCTATATCTTTTTAACTTCTTGATAAATCTGTAAATTATAAAAATTGCTCACCGTTTTACCCTGAGCTTAAACTAACATAAAAAACTTTAACAGAAAAGGAGTCATACCATTTTAGATTTTAGATTTTAGATTTTAGAATTGGGAATGACTGAGGACATAAAACTTTGGATTTTGCCTAGAGTTGCATTTTTTTTGAATAACTGGTATTAGCCATCAGCAGGCACAAACTAAAATCAACTTCAGGTATAAATCATGATGACTTCTACCTTGAGAAGCATATTTTTCGGGACTTGCACAACTTCTCCCACCCGCTGCAGCACATACGCATCAGGTGCCCAGTGAACACTCTCCGCAAGCTCTTGTGTAAATCCTATTTTATATTACTGAATTCCTTGATCCCCGCAAATCTCTATCTTTATTACCTCGATATTGTGCGATGTTTAGCCATAAATTAACATTGATTTAAACTTTTATGGAGACATAAACGAGCTAGAATTCAATAGTTGGTGTGGAAGACATGGAGTTTAAATACAAAATGTCACAGATAACCAATTAATATCGATCGCACTTCACGATCGCACTTGACAAAACAACCACAACTCAGGAGTCAATCGCTGATGATGCTAGGAACAACCGAGATCCCGCAATTAAAGCCGCTTTCCGACTCAGAACTACACAAAATGAACGCCTACTGGCGGGCGGCAAACTACCTATCCGTCGGACAAATCTATCTCCTCGACAACCCCCTACTCAAAGAACCCCTCAAAATCGAACACGTCAAACCGAGACTCCTCGGACATTGGGGCACCACTCCAGGCCTAAACTTCATCTACGTTCACCTCAACCGCATCATCAAAGCCCAAGACATCAACGCCATCTACATCGCAGGCCCTGGACACGGCGGGCCGGGCTTGGTGGCCAACACCTATCTCGAAGGCACTTACAGCGAATATTACTCGAACATTTCCGAAGATGAAGAGGGTATCAAACGGCTGTTCAAACAGTTCTCCTTTCCCGGCGGTATCCCCAGCCACGTCGCCCCGGAAACCCCCGGTTCGATTCACGAAGGCGGCGAACTCGGCTACGCCCTAGTCCACGCTTACGGGGCAGTCTTCGACAATCCCGATTTGATTGTGGCGGCCGTTGTCGGTGACGGGGAAGCCGAAAGTGGCCCGCTAGCTGCTAGCTGGCATTCTAACAAGTTTCTCAACCCGGTTCGCGACGGGGCCGTGTTGCCGATTTTGCACTTGAATGGCTACAAAATTGCCAATCCAACTCTGTTGGCCCGCATTCCGCAGGAGGAATTGGAAAGTTTGATGGTCGGTTACGGCTACAAACCTTATTGGGTGGAAGGTTCAGACCCGGAAACCATGCACCAGTTGATGGCTGCAACTCTCGATACGGCGATCGGCGAAATTAAGGCGATTCAGGAAAAAGCGCGGACAGAGGGCTATTCCGGCCGTCCCCAGTGGCCGATGATTGTGATGAAAACTCCCAAAGGCTGGACGGGGCCGAAGGAAGTTGACGGTAAGAAAACAGAGGATTATTGGCGATCGCACCAAGTCCCACTTTCGGAAATGGCTTCTAAGCCGGGACACGTCCAACTCCTCGAAGATTGGATGAAAAGCTACAAGCCGGAAGAACTCTTCGACGAAAACGGCAAGTTAATTCCTGAATTAGCAGAACTCGCGCCCAAGGGCGATCGACGTATGGGGGCAAATCCCCACGCTAACGGCGGCCTGCTGCTGCGAGACTTGAAAATGCCGAAATTTGAAGACTACGCCATTGACGTGCAAAAACCGGGCACTGTAATGGCAGAAGCAACCCGCGTTTCCGGCCGCTTCCTGCGAGACGTGATGACACTGAATCAAGAGAACGCCAATTTCCGCATTGTCGGGCCTGACGAGACGGCCTCAAATCGCCTCGATCCGGTGTTTGAAGTGACGAACCGGGTGTGGGCGGGGGAAATTTTGCCCGAAGACGACCACATCTCCCCCGATGGCCGGGTGATGGAAGTCCTCAGCGAACATCTATGTCAGGGATGGCTGGAAGGCTATTTGCTGACGGGACGCCACGGCTTTTTCTCCTGCTACGAGGCGTTTATTCACATCATCGATTCGATGTTCAACCAACACGCCAAGTGGTTGAAAACTACTCGTCACATTCCTTGGCGCCGACCGATCGCATCTCTGAATTACTTACTAACTTCTCACGTTTGGCGACAAGACCACAACGGTTTTTCTCACCAAGATCCGGGTTTTATCGACCACGTAATTAACAAGAAAGCGGAAGTGGTGCGGATTTATTTGCCGCCCGATGCGAATACTTTGCTGTCAGTAACGGATCACTGTCTCCGCAGTCGCCACTATGTCAACGTGATTATTGCAGGGAAGCAGCCGGCATTGCAGTATTTGGATATGGATTCTGCGATTAAACACTGTACCGCCGGCATCGGCATTTGGGAGTGGGCTAGTAACGATAAAGGTGGCGAACCCGATGTGGTGATGGCTTGCGCGGGTGATGTTCCGACGCTGGAAACTTTGGCTGCAGTTGACATTCTCCGCCGAGATTATCCCGATTTAAAAGTGCGGGTGGTGAATGTGGTGGATTTGATGACGCTGCAACCTGCTAGCGAACATCCCCACGGTTTGTCTGACAAGGATTTTGATACTTTGTTCACGAAAGATAAGCCTGTGATTTTTGCTTTTCACGGCTATCCTTGGCTGATTCACCGCTTGACTTATCGCCGGACAAATCACCCGAATATTCACGTTCGGGGTTACAAGGAAGAGGGAACGACTACGACGCCGTTTGATATGGTGGTGATTAATGACCTCGATCGATTCCATTTAGTTGGAGATGTACTCGATCGCGTTCCAAAACTGATTTCTGTCGCAGCTTACGGCAAACAAGCTATCCGTGACAAGCTGATCGAACACAGGCACTATATCAACGAACACGGCGATGATATGCCGGAAATCCGCGACTGGAAGTGGCCGCACGCGGGCCCGGTTTCGCCGGAAGCGCCGAAGGAAACGAAAGATCCGACAACGACAGGAGATCAAACTGTGCGATCGGGTGCACCGGGCTAGGGATATTCTGGGTAGGGACACGGCATTGCCGTGTCCGGCACAGCGATCGGGGATTAGGAAACGGCAGTGCCGTGTCCCTACAGGCGATATTCCTCTGCGGTTCGTTCAATAAAAGTCTCTTTCAACTATCAAATAAAATTGGTATATATGAGCTTAAAAATCTACTTTGTACGACACGGTGAAACGACTTACAGCCAAACAGGTGGCTTCTGCGGCGCTATCGATCCAGAATTAACAGCAGAAGGTGTTAAAATGGCAGCACAGTTTGCTGCTACTTACGCAAAATTGCCTTGGAATGCTGTTTATGTCAGTCCGATGAAACGCACAATTGCTACTGCAAAACCTTTGTGCGATGCTGTGGGAATAGAAATGCAGCTTCGCGACGGACTGAGGGAAATTAAGTACGGTGAGTGGGAGGGCAAAACAGTAGAAGAGGTCAAAGAAGAATACGAAGAAGATTATATTAATTGGCTGACTGAACCTGCTTGGAATGCACCAAACGGCGGCGAAACTTCGGTGCAAATTGCCAGTAGAGCTTCCTTAGTTATTGCAGAAATTGAGGAAAAATATAAGAATGGAAATGTGTTGGTTGTCTCCCACAAAGCAACTATTAGAATTATTCTGTGCAGTCTGTTGGGGATTGATTTGGGTCGTTATCGCGATCGCATTGCCGCTTTAGCAGCTTCTGTCAGTATTGTCAAGTTTGATGTTCGCGGGCCGCTGCTGGAAGTTTTGGGCGATCGATCGTACATGGATGAAACTCTGCGGAATTTACCCGGTACTTGAAATTGCGGGTAGGGTGCGCGCACTGCCTACCCTAAATTCTGCAACTAAATCGCGCCTATGTTAGACAATCCTAAAATAGCACCTGCTCCCAAAATATGACCAAATGCCATAGTTCCCACAACTGCACCCAAACTCAAACCGCCGAACATACTCGATGAGGGCATTGCTGGGCCTGTGTGAGGCTTTTGGATGGTTGATTTGCCGATCGCAATAGCTAAAATATTGCAAAGAATCATAATCAAACCGATCGTGGGGCTCCACTCTAGGGTTCTGGGGGCAACGGCAAGTAAAATTGGTGTAAACATCGATCGACTCCTTAAACTTTAGTCAATGAAAATCTGCCTAGAAGATATATCAAAAAAATGCAACTGTTCGCTACACATTGCATTAACAGTTAATTTTTCGACATTTTTCTTAATATTTTTCCCAGGATATCAAGATTTCTTCGTCTGTGCAGGCGGATGAAAGTTTGACAAGATGCGATTGCAATCGCCTAGCGTCGAAAGAACGAATCAACAGGAAATAATCAAGCATGAAAATACTGGTGTTAAATGCGGGTTCTAGCAGTCAAAAGAGCTGTCTTTACGAATTAAACGATGTCCTGCCCGATCGACCTTTGGAACCCCTCTGGGAGGCTCAAATAGACTGGACTCACCAGCAGGGTATAGCAGAGTTGAAAGTCAAAACAGCAAAAGGCGATCGGCTTGAGGAGGAATTTGCATCCGAGTCTCGCCAAGATGCTATTTCTCGAATGCTGGAGAGTCTTTGGAAGGGAAAAACTCAAACAATTAATGATTTAAAGGAGATTGATATTGTCGGCCACCGCGTCGTACATGGCGGACAAGATTATCAGCAAAGTACGTTAATTTCGCCGGATGTTAAACAGGCGATCGCCCGTTTATCTGTTTTCGCCCCTGTCCACAATCCCGTTAACCTCGAAGGTATCGAAGCGATTGAAAAAATCCTCGGAAATGTGCCGCAAGTAGCAGTATTTGATACAGCTTTTCACGCACAATTGCCGCCCGCCGCCTTTGTTTATCCCGGCCCCTATGAATGGCTGGAAAATGGGATTCGGCGTTACGGTTTTCACGGGATTAGCCATCAATATTGCGCGCGTCGGGCAGCCGACATTCTGGGTCAAGATTTGGCAGATTTGCGGTTGATTAGCTGTCATTTGGGCAACGGATGTTCTCTGGCGGCCATTCGCGGTGGCTGGAGTGTGGACACGACGATGGGATTTACGCCTCTGGAAGGATTGATGATGGGAAGTCGATCGGGTTCGATCGATCCAGGCATTCTCATTCATCTGTTAAAGCAATCCGATTTTACTGCTGAGAAACTTGATGGTATTCTCAATCGAAATTCTGGTTTAAAAGGGATTTCAGGCGTGTCTAGCGATCTGCGGCAGATTGGAGATGCGATCGCCCAAGGTAATGAAAGAGCTCAACTTGCTTTGGATATTTACCTCCACCGTTTGCGTGCCGGAATTGGTGCCATGCTGGCGAGTTTAGGAGGGTTGGATGCCTTAATTTTTACGGCGGGAGTTGGCGAAAATTCTGCTCTTGTACGGGCTGCAGCTTGCGAAGCTTTTGGATTTATCGGGTTAAAATTGGATGAGGATAAAAATCAACATTCACAGATCGATCGAGATATTGCGGCAGTGGATTCAGCGGTGAGAATTTTGGTAATTCACACGCAGGAGGATTGGGAGATTGCGCGAGAATGCTGGAAACTTTCTCACTAAGGAATGAGAATTAAATAACTTCCAGAAGTTGGTGGGATGGGCGTCCCGCCCGTCCTTTTTGGACGGGCGGGACGCCCATCCCACAATAAAAAATAAAATTGTTA